>NVTJ01000018.1 GCA_002401545.1 Alphaproteobacteria bacterium | reverse complement strand
CGGAAGTGTAGGGGATATTCCCAAAATCACAGCATGATCAGTTATATTGACAATTTGTCAATATAACGCTATTATATATTATGAAATACGAATGGGATGAAAATAAGCAGGTCAGCAATATCAAAAAGCACGGGGTGGCTTTTACAGATATACTGTCCGTGTTTACTGACCCTTGTGCGGTTACAGCCATGGATGATCGTTATGATTACGGAGAAGAGAGACACAATATAATCGGGGCCGTACGGGGCTTTATCTTCTGTGTTACCTTCACATACAGAAATAAGAATGTGCGGATAATCTCGGCACGTTTGGCACATAAAAAAGAAAGGACAAGTTATGAGCAATGAAAATATTACCAAGGCTGTTCTTATCGACGGCCATACATTCATTATGCAGGCGGATGGCAGTTATAAACCGGCGCAGAGCAAAACTGACTGGGGGCGTCTGGAGGCTATGACAGATGAAGAAATAGCTAATAATATTTCTTCTGACTCTGATGCGACACCCCTTCTTACAAAAGAATGGTTTGAGCGCGCAGAATTGTATAACCAGCCGCAAAAAGCTATGGTTTCCTTACGTTTGGACAAACGTGTCGTTGAGTGGTTCAAATATCAGGGAAAAGGCTATCAAAGCCGTATGAATAATGTTCTGAAAGCTTATGTTGATACCCATCCCCGTTGAGTTTAGATGCGAGGCTGTGGGAATGTGCGCCGGAGGTTTGATTTTGGGGCTTTTTCGTTTTCGTAATATTGATATGTATAGGTTGCCATGGAAAACTTTCCCCCATATACTTTGCAATGTTTAAAACAAGACAATCATCAACGAAGCAAACAATTAGTTGATTAACAACAGGGGAACACGATGGAATTTGTCGCAATCGATGTTGAAACCGCCAACGATGACGTAGCATCAATCTGCCAAATTGGTGCTGCTCACTTCCGTGATGGTATAGTTGTTGAAGAATGGATAAGTTACATTGACCCTGAAGATTATTTTTCTAAAAAATATATAGCCATTCACGGTATAGACAGCCAAACAGTCTCAGATGCTCCTACTTTTTCTGAGATATCGGCCTCACTTAATCGTTTTCTAGATCAAAATATTGTTGTTTGCCATACCACTTTTGATCAGAGGGCCATTAAACGTGTGGCAGTACAAAACGGTTTACCCATACCAGAATGTACATGGCTGGATTCTTCATTAGTCGCTCGAAGAACTTGGGATGGTATCTCTCAACGCGGTTATAACTTGGCGAATGTATGTAAAATAATCGGTTATAAGTTTCAACATCATGATGCACTTGAAGATGCTAAAGCAGCCGGACAGGTCATATTGGCTGCAATGAAGCACGTTGGACTTAACTTAGATGGTTTGATAAAGAAAACAGAGAAACGTATCAACACAAGATATCCAACATCAATTAAGATGGAAGGTAATAAGGCTGGGGTTTTATATGGTGAAGTGATCGTCTTTACTGGAGCATTAGATTTTTCACGGCCTGAAGCAGCCAAAATGGCAGCAAGCGTTGGCTGTGATGTTGCTAAGAGTGTTACAAAAAAAACCACTTTGCTTGTTGTAGGCGATCAAGATGTGAAACTGCTTGCGGGACATAAGAAAAGCTCCAAGCATAGAAAAGCAGAAGAATTAATTCAAAAAGGTCAACCGATCAGAATTCTTGCAGAGAGTGATTTTAGGCATCTAGTTGAATCACGGTAACAGTAACCGAATTGTAATCAATAATTAAGGACACCAATTCTGCTTAATCCGGGAAAGTCATAAGGTATTTATTTCATAATAAGGCATTTTTTCCCAAAAAAATCAATTCGCTGTTCACAAAGGGCGGTCAGTGTATTATCAAAGCCTGTAACCTTTATTTTATAGTATAAAGCCCTAAACTGGGCTTTTCAGGAACAGATATATGGCAGGTCATTCCAAATTTAAAAATATTATGTACCGCAAAGGGGCGCAGGATAAAAAGCGCTCTTCCCTGTTCAGTAAATTTTCCAAGGAAATTACTGTTGCCGCCAAGATGGGCGGACCGGATATGGACAGCAATCCGCGTCTGCGTTTGGCGGTGCAAACCGCGCGGGGTCAATCCATGCCCAAAGACAATATTCAGCGTGCCATTAGCAAGTCGCAGACGAGTGATGCGGAGAATTATGATGAAATGCGTTATGAGGGATACGGCCCCGGCGGCACAGCGATCATTGTTGAAAGCCTGACCGATAACCGCAACCGCGCCGCGTCTGATATTCGGACCGCTTTTGCCAAGAATGGCGGTAATCTGGGGGAAACGGGCAGCGTATCTTTCCAATTTGAAAAAATGGGTGAAATAATATTTGACGCCGCAGTGAAGTCCGACGACGATATATTTGAAATCGCGCTGGAAGCGGGAGCCGAAGATGTGGTGAGTGATGATGAAACCCATGAAATTTATTGTGCCATGGAAGATTTGCAGGATGTGACGGCCGCTTTGACAGAGGCTGTTGGCGTTGAGCCTAAATCGGCAAAACTCATATGGAAGCCGCATAATACCATTGAAGTGGATATTGATGATGCCCGTAAATTGTTGAAAATGATTGATGTTCTGGATGATCTTGATGATGTGCAGAATATTTACGGCAATTATGAAATTTCGGACGAAGTAATGGAGCAGCTTAGCGAGTGACGGTGCAAAGACAGCGATTGATTGGGTTGGACCCGGGTTTGAGAAAAACCGGCTGGGGCATCATTGATGTGGAAGGGTCGCGGCTGATCCATATTGCCAATGGTGTTGTCCATTCCGATGACAGTTGCAGCCTTGCGGAACGCCTGGTTCAATTGTTCGACGGCCTGCAACAGGTGATTGCCGATTGGGAACCGCATTCGGCGGCGGTGGAAGAAACATTCGTCAATAAAAATCCCATGTCGACCCTGAAACTTGGGCAGGCGCGGGGTATTTCGCTTCTGGTGCCGTCTCTGTCGGGGATTCCGGTGGCGGAATATTCACCCAACCATATCAAAAAAACCGTTGTCGGGTCCGGTCATGCGGGAAAGGCACAGGTGGCGGCCATGCTGAAAATACTTCTGCCAAACGCGGCCATTAACGGGGAGGATGCCGGGGACGCGCTGGCAGTGGCCATCTGTCATGCCCATAGCGGCGGCGTTCACGGGACGTTGCAGGCGGCTCTTAAAAAAGACGTCTCGGCTCAGGGCGGCGCCCAGATTTTATTCCGGGGAACACGCTGATGATTGCCAAGCTCAAGGGTCTTGTGGATACAATCGGGGAAGACTTCTGTGTCATTGATGTGAACGGTGTCGGTTATCTGGTTTTCTGTTCCGGGCGCACGCTGGGCAATCTGCCGGGTGTGGGTGAGGCCGTGACCCTGATGATTGAAACCCATGTGCGTGAAGATCATATCCACCTGTTCGGCTTTGCCAGCACGTTGGAAAAAGACTGGTTTAATCTGATACAAACTGTGCAGGGGGTCGGGGCAAAAGTGGCGCTGGCTATTTTTTCGGTTGTGGCTATTGATGAGCTGTCCAATTCCATAGCGGCACAGGATAAAACGGTGGTGGGTCGGGCCAAGGGCGTGGGGCCAAAGCTTGCTACCCGGATTATCACGGAACTGAAAGATAAAGTGGCGAAGTTTGCCGTTATCCCCGCATTCAGCGGAAAGGGCAGTGGGGCGGCGGCAACAGATAACAGCGCCATAAAGGATGCTGTATCGGCATTGGTCAATCTGGGCTATGGTCAGACAGAGGCCCATATGGCAGTGTCCGGTGCGGCGCAGTCCTTTGAAGGCGAGGCCGGTGTTTCTGACCTGATCCGCCTCGGGCTTAAGGAGGTGAGCTGATGAGTGATGACCGCATGGTCAGCCGGGAGCAGAAATCCGGTGATGAGGCGGAAACCTCAATCCGGCCCACACGGCTGAGCGATTTTATTGGTCAGCGCAAAATCTGTGATAACCTGAAAATCTTCATCGAGGCCGCTCGCATCCGCAATGATGCTCTGGATCATGTGCTGTTTTATGGTCCGCCGGGGCTGGGCAAGACCACCTTGGCCCAGATCATGGCGCGGGAGCTTGGGGTGAATTTCCGGGCAACCTCCGGTCCGGTTATATCCAAGGCCGGGGACCTTGCGGCTCTGCTGACCAATCTGGAAGAAAATGACATCCTGTTCATTGATGAAATCCACCGGCTTAATCCGGCGGTGGAGGAAATTCTTTATCCGGCCATGGAGGATTATCATCTGGACCTGATCATCGGCGAAGGCCCGGCGGCCCGTTCGGTGCGTATTGATCTGCCGCCCTTCACGCTCATCGGGGCCACCACGCGGTCCGGGCTGCTGACGACACCGCTTCGGGACCGGTTTGGTATCCCCGTCCGGCTTGAATTCTATTCCGCAGAAGACCTTGAAACTATTGTCAGGCGAGCCGCGCGGGTTTTGGGCGTGGATATGACCGGTGACGGGGCCAGGGAGATAGCCCGGCGGGCGCGGGGAACACCGCGTATTGCCGGACGCTTGCTGCGGCGGGTGGCGGATTATGCGCTGGTGCGGGCTGACGGCGGTGTGGACGCGCAAGTGGCAGATATGGCCCTGACCCGGCTGGAAGTGGACAGGCGTGGTCTGGATTCCATGGATCACAAGTATCTTAAATGTATCGGAATTGATTATAACGGCGGGCCGGTGGGCATTGAAACACTGGCGGCGGCTTTATCTGAACCCCGGGATGCCATAGAGGAGATTATCGAGCCTTACCTGATGCAGACCGGGCTGGTGCAGAGAACCCCGCGCGGGCGTATGTTATCGCCCCGGGGCTATGACCATATCGGTGTTTCCATGCCCAATGAGCAAAATAAAACACAAATGAATCTGCTGGATGAGTGATATGGCTGAACTTTTGCCACATTCGGGTATTATCAGGGAAGGAGAACATATCCTGCCCCTGCGTATTTATTACGAAG
Organism: Alphaproteobacteria bacterium; assembly: GCA_002401545.1. Taxonomy (GTDB): domain Bacteria; phylum Pseudomonadota; class Alphaproteobacteria; order Sphingomonadales; family Emcibacteraceae; genus Paremcibacter. Next base: position 24,396 of record NVTJ01000018.1, on the reverse strand, counting down.
ATACAGACGCCGGCGGTGTGGTATATCATGCTAATTATTTGAAATATATGGAACGTGGGCGGTCCGATATGTTGCGGCTTCTGGGTCTTGATCAGGAAAAAATGTTAAAATTCCGCGAAGCGGATGATATAAAATTTGTCATTATCAGAACGGAAGTTGATTATGTCAAACCGGCCAGATTGAATGATGAAATTACGGTGCGTTCCAGAATATCCGGATTAGGCAGGGCAAGTCTGGTCATGGAACAGGAAATCTGCCGGTCAGGTGACATACTTGCCAGAGGTGTTATCAGGGTGGCGGCTCTGGGCGAGCAGGGCAAACCGGTTCGGTTGCCGAAAAAGATTATACAAAAATTTACCAAGGAATAGGGATAAAGATGCCTGAAAATGCAGTTGATATAATTGATCTGGGCTCTGATATACCGGATTTTACCCTGTGGGGGATGTTTTCCGGTGCGGACTGGATTGTGCAACTGGTGATGCTGGTGTTGCTGGGGTCTTCTCTTTGGTGCTGGGCTATTATTTATGACAAAAGCAAACGTATTCGTCGTGTCATCGTTCAGGCGGACAAGTTCGATGTGGAATTCTGGTCCGGCAATTCGCTGGAGGACCTCTATGAACGGGTTAAGAAAAACCCCGACCATCCCATGGCCGCGCTTTTTGTTGCTGCCATGCGGGAATGGCAGCGGGCGGCCAGCGGGCGGAGCGGAAACAAGCTTGGCATGGGATTACAGGACAGGATTTACCGGGTGATGCGGGTGACGGTCAGCCGGGAAATGGAACGGCTGGAAAATTACCTGAGCTTCCTTGCGACCGTGGGGTCAACCGCGCCCTTTGTCGGGCTGTTCGGCACTGTCTGGGGGATTATGAATGCTTTTGAGCAGATTGCCATCACCCATAATTCTTCACTGGCGGTTGTGGCACCCGGCATTGCCGAAGCCCTGTTTGCCACCGCCATGGGGTTGGTGGCGGCGGTGCCTGCTGTTGTGGCTTATAACAAGATCAGCAATGACCTTGGGCGTTATGCCAACCGGCTCGAAGGATTTGCCGACGAGTTCGGCACCATCCTGTCGCGCCAACTGGATGAGGAACATCATTAATGTACAGCCACGGCTCACATAATTCCACTGGCTTCAGCCGCAGGCACAAGCCCATGAGCGAGATCAATGTGACACCCTTTGTGGATGTGATGCTGGTTCTGCTGGTGGTCTTTATGGTGGCGGCTCCTTTGCTGACCGTTGGAGTGCCTGTTGACCTGCCCAATTCTGCGGCCAAGGCGCTGCCGGAAAACACCAAACCATTGTCCATCACCATTGCCAAAGACGGGCAGCTTTACCTTCAGGATGAGGCCATCGAACTCAATGAACTGGTGCCGCGCCTGRAAGTGAYTTTTTCCGGCCGCAGGGACGGCAGGATTTATATTCATGGCGATAAAGCCGTTGATTACGGGGTGGTTATGAAGGTTATGGGGCGCATGAACGGGGCTGGATTTTCCAGGGTGGCACTGGTGACAGATACGGAGAATTAGGTAGAAATTGCGTGATGCACTCATCATATCACTTGTTTTTCATGTTGTCATTATGGCATCGGGCATGGTTGCCATTCCCATGTTTGATCTGGACAGACCCACAATTATGAAGGTCATTCCTATAGAGGTGATCAATATCGGCGATGTGACAAAATTGCGTGCGCAAGAGAAAAAGCCCGATCCGGCTAAAAAGAAACTTAAGAAAAAAGCGCCGGAACGCAAGGTGGAAATGCCGCCGCAGCCACCGAAACTGGCCTCTGCCATGCCCTTGCCCAATATAAAATCAAAACCAAAGAAGAAAACCGAGAATAAAAAGCCTATAAAAGTAACGGCTAACCGGGCACCAACTATTACACCCAAAACCAAACCGAGCCGCTTTAATAGCGGCAAGCTGGCGGCCCTTCTGGACAAGCGGGAAAAGTCGGAGCCCAGTGCTTTTGAAAAACTCAAAGACAAGGATTACGGCAAGGAAAAAGTAATCAGTACCATTGATATACAGCAACAGACCCTGAGCATCATTGATGCCATTGACAAGCATATCTATGACAATCAGTGCTGGAATATTCCGGCAGGGGCAAAGGGGGCAGCAGGGCTTAAGGTGATAATTCAGGTTCGCCTCAGCCCGGATGGTAAACTGATTGGCTCACCAAAGGTTCTGAACAGGGAACGAATGAATTTATCGGGTCAGGAATTTTTCCGCACTGCGGCGGAAAGTGCACTGAGAGCGGTGCGCAAATGTGCACCCTATGACTTCCTGCCCAAGGCCCAATACGATTTGTGGCGGGATATGGAAATTATTTTTGACCCTGAACATATACTGAACGGATAACAATAAAATATAGGGAGATGCAAGTGAGGTTGTTTAAAATATTGATATTGGTGGTGGCGGGCATAGCCCTGATGGTTTCGGCTGCCAATGCAAGGATCGTGGTGGATGTCAACCGGGGTCATGCGGACCCTTTGCCCATTGCCATCACTGATTTGACAGGTAGTGAGAATGATATTATCTCCGGGGGTTCGGTTAAGGATTATGGTCAGCGTATCGCCCTTGTGGTTAAGGCTGACCTGACTCGTTCCGGCTTGTTTCGGGTGGTGGATAGTTCGGCCTATATCAAGTCGGGAAATGCGCAGACTACATTACATAGCCCCAATTTTAACAATTGGAATGCCATTGGGGCGCAGGCGTTGATGAATGGTTCCATTTCCTTGCAGGAAGACGGGCGACTGAAGGTGGAATTCAGACTTTGGGATGTGCTGGGTGCCAATCAGATGACTGGTCTGCGCTATTTCACCTCACCGAAAAACTGGCGCCGCATTGCTCATCTTATCTCTGATGCAATTTATAAGCGGTTGACGGGGGAAAGCGGGTATTTTGATACCCGTGTAGTTTATATCTCGGAAAGCGGCCCGGCAACCCTGCGTATCAAACGTCTGGCGATTATGGATCAGGATGGCCATAATCATGTGTTCCTCACCGATGGCAAGAATCTTGTGCTCACTCCGCGTTTTTCGCCAACGGCACAGGAAATCACCTATCTGTCCTACCATGGTGATAACCCGCGGGTTTATCTTTATAATATTGACAGCGGAAAACAGGAGATACTCGGCGACTTTCCGGGCATGACCTTTGCGCCGCGATTTTCGCCCGATGGCAACAAGGTGATTATGTCTCAGGCCTATAAGGGCAATTCGGATATTTATGTCATGGAACTTCGAACCCGCAAAATCCAGCGGCTGACCAAACATACCGCCATTGATACTTCGCCCAGTTATTCACCTGATTCGCGATATGTCACCTTCAATTCGGACCGTGGCGGCAGTCAGCAGATCTATGTCATGGATTCTAATGGAAAAAATATCAAACGCATCAGTTTTGGCAAAGGCCGTTACAGCACGCCCGTCTGGTCGCCAAGAGGGGATCTGATTGCCTTTACGCGGCAGTACAGGGGGAAATTCTATATCGGTGTTATGCGGCCGGATGGCAGCGGAGAGAGGCTTCTATCCGAGAGCTACCTTGATGAAGGGCCAACATGGTCGCCCAATGGCCGGGTGATTATGTACTTCCGTCAGCAGCCTTACGATAATAAAGGGCGCGGTGGCGAGACTCAATTATGGACGGTTGATTTGACCGGATATAACGAAAGGCAGATGATTACGCCCCTTGATGCATCAGATCCTGCATGGTCCCCCTTGATTAGATAAATGATTCTGTTATAGTTCCATCGGTTTGCCGAAGTGTCCAATATATAGATTGGAAACTGGCAACCGCCAATTCTTAAGGGGAATGGCATTTCATCGGTTGATAAATATATTAGTTACCTGGAAGGACCACTAAATGCTGGAAAAAATAAACGGCGCAAAATACTGGGCACTTATCGGCGCAGCCCTGCTTTTAAGCGCCTGCGCGAACTCAAATACAGGTGCTGTGCCTGAGACTCCTACAGATCCTGTTGTTGATACACAAGAAGATGTCATATCTCAACCTACAGAAGATGTCACGACTGAGCCCATGATGGAAGATCCTGATACTCAGTCATCTCTTGATGCGGCGGCTGATGCAGCATTGGTTTATTTTGGTTATGACCGCTATGACCTTTCCTCTGATGCCCGTAGCGGCTTGCAGGCTCAGGCAAGCTGGTTGCAGGCCCATTCTTCCGTCAAAGTAACGGTTGAAGGTCATTGTGATGAGCGTGGCACCCGGGAATATAATCTGGCTCTCGGTGATCGCCGGGCAAATTCCGTGAAGAATTATCTGGTGGCTCTTGGTGTTGACCCCTCGCGCATTCACACGGTAAGTTACGGCAAGGAACGTCCTGTTGTGACGGGTACGGGCGAATCTTCATGGTCCATGAATCGTCGTGGTTATACTCGCGTAAATTAATATCCTGAATTTTTCAGGAATACCCGCGCGTCTCTTGTGACTGCGCGGGTATTTTTATGAGCTTATGATCTGGAGTATCTTATGAGAAGAAAAAATATCTTTGGCCTTATTGTTTGCCTGATCGTGGCAATGGGGATTATGCTGCCCGTATCGTCGCACGCTCAATCGACCAAAAAGCGGCTGGATATTCTTGAAAAGCAGTTGAAGGCTGTGCAAAGAAAGGTTTTCAAGCCCGGAAGCGGATTCCCGCAGGAGGATACAGTATCAGGACCGGCGAGGACCGGGGGGAGCATTCGCCTTGCAGATGTTGAAGCCCGTCTGGCCCAGATGGAAACCCAGATTCGTCAGCTTACCGGACGTATTGAAGAGAGCAGTTATCAGTCGAATAAATTGAAACAGCAGATGGAAACCATGGCCCGTGATTATGAATTTCGTCTGGCGGAGCTTGAGAAATCCGGGACGTCTGTGCCCGTCAAATCAATGTCGGGGGGCATCGTTGCCGATAAAACAGCAGAAGACATTTTGCCCGCCGGATCGGAGAAAGAGCAATATAGCTATGCTCAGAAACTGGTGACCAAAGGACAATATGCCAAGGCCGAAACCGCCCTTGCCGCGTTTCTCAAACGTTATCCGGAAGCGAAACTGGCCGGAAATGCCCAATATTGGCTGGGCCAGACCTATTATGTCCGCAAGATGTATACCAAGGCGACCCGGGCGTTTCTGGAAGGATATAACAACTATCCCAAATCGCCGAAGTCTCCGGCTTTTCTGTTGAAAATCGGCATGTCCCTGAATGCCATGGGGGAAAAGAGTGATGCCTGTGACGCTTACCGCGAACTGGCCTCCCGTTTCCCGGATAGTATGGAAAGCAAAAACAAACGCCCGCCGGAAGAAAAAAGGGCCGGGTGCCGTTAAGCGCTGCAATCATGGACACCCCCTTGACACAAGCCGAATTCCGTAATCTTCTTTTGCCCCCAAGGTCTGCTTCGGCGATTGCGGTGGCGGTATCCGGCGGGGCGGACAGTCTGGCGCTGACTGTGGTGCTCGGTGAATACTGCCTTAGGGAAGGCATTTCCCTGACCGCTTTGACCGTTGATCATGGGCTTCGGGGTGACTCCGCGCAAGAGGCCCGGACCGTGGGCAGCTGGCTTGAAAAACGGGGTATTGCCCATGTGATTCTGAAATGGCAGGGCGATAAACCACAGAGCAATATTCAGGATCAGGCCCGGCTGGCGCGGTACCGTCTGATGGGGGAATGGTGTCAGGAGAATGATATCGCCCGGCTTTTTCTTGGTCATCATCAGGGGGACCAGGCAGAAACATTTCTGATCCGGCTGTTCCGGGGCAGTGGTATTGACGGTCTGTCAGCCATGAAAATCCGGTCTGATTTCCCTGTTCCCTTGTCCGGGAGGGGTGATATTACCCTTCACCGGCCTTTACTTGCTGTCCCCAAAGCGCGTCTTGAAGCCACCCTTCGTCATATGAACCAGCCATGGATAGAAGATCCCAGCAATCAAAACGAGACCTATACCCGCATCAAAGTGAGAAATCTGCTTAAGCAAAATGATATTGAAGGTCTGAATGCAGAGAGGATGGCGCAGACAGCAGCAAGAATGGGGCGTGTGCAATCCCTGTTGTTGTCCCTGACCGGGGATTTAACCCGGCAATCTGTGATTTATTTCCCGCAAGCCTATGCCGAGGTGGAATTATTACCGCTGTTATCGGCTCATGAGGAGATTGCCCTGCGCTGTCTGGCATCGCTTGTCCGCCGGATCGGTGGCGGAAAATATACCCCCCGGCTTATGCGGCTGGAAGCCCTGTATGACAGGTTGAAAACCACGGGTTTTTCAGGTCAGACATTGGGCGGATGTCTTATTTCACCTTTGGGGGACAACCGGGTTATGATCAGCCGGGAAGTCTCGGCCATTGATGCTATAATTGACCTTGAAGCAGATAGGGAAATATTATGGGATGGGCGGTTTTTTGTTGAAAACCGGGCAATAAAGGGTATTTTGCAAAAACTTGGGAGCATCAGTTGGCGGGCGGTATGCGGGGAAAATCCCGAACTTAAAAAACTGAAACTTCACAAGGCTGTCAGAGACAGTCTGCCCTGCATCATTTCAGACAGCGGGAAAGTGGCATTACCGGATTTTATGCCGGGTTTTGAAAAAACAGGCTTTAAGGCGACCTTCAAGTAATATATTGTCAATAATTTAGGGTCAGAATGATCAAAAGGGGATAAAAATACAATAAAAAAGCAAATACTGGCTTGTTTGGCCTATAAAAAGTATTATTTATGCATGATAGATAGACCGACTAATTGAAAGACACGTGAAATATGGGACGTAATATTGCTTTATGGGCGATTATCATAATCCTGCTGCTGACCCTTTATTCCGCCCTGAATGGTGGAGTGCGTCAGAGTGCGCAGGCGGAAATTGACTTTTCTACTTTTCTCGACAAAGTGGAATCCGGTCAGGTAGTTAAAGTTACCATTCAAGGCCGGGATATTGTTGGTGAATATGGCTCTGGTGCCAGTGGCAAGTTTCATACCTATGCCCCGGAGTATCCGAATCTTGTCACCGATTTGCGGACCAAGGGGGTTGCCATCACGTCACTGCCTATGGAACAGGGCGGCTTCCTGAGTATTTTACTGGGCTGGCTGCCAATGATAGTTTTGATCGGGGTGTGGATTTTCTTCATGCGCCAGATGCAGGGCGGCGGCAACAAGGCCATGGGTTTCGGTAAATCCAAGGCGAAGCTGCTCAATGAAAGCCATGGTCTTGTCACTTTCGCAGATGTGGCAGGGATTGACGAAGCCAAGGAAGAACTGGAAGAAATTGTTGAATTCCTTCAGGACCCTCAGAAGTTTGAGCGGCTAGGCGGTAAAATTCCCAAGGGTGCCTTGCTTGTGGGGCCGCCCGGTACCGGCAAAACGCTTCTTGCCCGGGCCATCGCGGGCGAGGCCAATGTGCCCTTCTTTACCATTTCAGGCTCGGACTTTGTTGAAATGTTTGTTGGCGTTGGTGCCAGCCGGGTGCGGGATATGTTTGAACAGGCCAAAAAGAATGCGCCCTGCATTATCTTCATTGATGAAATTGATGCCGTAGGCCGTCATCGCGGGGCCGGACTTGGCGGCGGTAATGACGAGCGGGAACAGACGTTGAACCAGCTTCTTGTTGAAATGGACGGGTTTGAAAGCAATGAAGGCGTGATCCTTATTGCGGCCACCAACCGTCCGGACGTTCTTGACCCGGCCTTGTTGCGGCCCGGTCGTTTTGACCGTCAGGTTGTGGTGCCAATCCCCGATATTATCGGGCGGGAAAAGATCCTGAAAGTTCATATCAAAAAGACGCCGAAACTGGCGGCAGATGTAAATCTTCGGACCCTTGCCCGGGGAACCCCCGGTTTTTCCGGCGCGGACCTTGCCAATCTGGTTAATGAAGGTGCGCTGCTGGCGGCCCGTAAAGGCAAGCGGGTGATCAGCATGTCGGACTTTGAAGAAGCAAAAGACAAGGTTATGATGGGGGCGGAACGGCGGTCCATGGTGATGAGCGAAGAAGAAAAACGCATGACAGCTTTTCATGAAGCCGGTCACGCATTGGTGGCGGCGAAATGTCCGGCGTCTGACCCTATTCACAAGGCGACCATCATTCCGCGTGGTCGGGCGCTGGGTATGGTGATGCGTCTGCCGGAACGGGACAGTTATTCCTATGCCCGGGAAAAAATGTATGCTGACCTTGCGGTGGCTATGGGCGGACGTGTGGCGGAAGAAATCTGTTTTGGTTATGACAAAGTATCTTCCGGGGCATCCGGTGACATCGCCATGGCGACCAAGCTCGCCCGTTCAATGGTGACCAAATGGGGCATGAGTGACAAGCTGGGTATGCTGCAATATGGTGATAATCAGGAAGAAGTGTTTCTGGGCCATTCTGTCTCACGCAGCCATGAAATTTCCGATGAAACAGCGAAGATCATTGATGAGGAAATTCGCCGTATCGTTGACGGAAGTTACGTCCATGCCAAAAAAATATTAACTGACAACCGCAAGATACTGGATAAGATCGGCAATGCGTTATTGGAATATGAGACCCTGACCGGTGATGATATTAATGATATCATTGCGGGCAAGGATATTCATAAGGACCTGTTTGGTGATGACAGTCCAGATGACACGTCGCATACGGGGTCCGTTCCAAGTGCCGGTAGCAAGCCCGAGGATGACAAGGGGGGGAATTTTGGTTCTGACCCTGTGCCTGAAAATTGAGTAATGCACGGAGCCGCCGATAATAATATCTACATACAGCCTCTGGGGATACTCAGGGGCTGTGTTGCATCAGAGGCGGTGAAGGCGGGTCAGGCCCGCTGGCTGGCGGGTGGTCCACTGGCCTTCTCCATGGTCAAAGTAATTTTTCGTCAGGGCGCGGTGCGGTACGGGGAGGCGTTGGTCCCGCTTTGCAGGCTTGATAACTATGTCAGTGACATGATCTCTTCCCAGCAAGAGGACATATCAGTTCTGCTTCAGAATATCAGTGATGTGCGTTCCCCGAGGGGCGCGCTTGAGTGGCGTCAGCCCTTGCTTCAGGGAATTGTCAATGTGACCCCGGACAGTTTTTCTGATGGCGGGCGTTATATGCGGCGGGATTTGGCGATTTCCCATGCCCGGCGTTTGATAGAGGCGGGGGCGGATTTCATTGATATTGGCGGAGAATCCACCAGACCGGGGGCAACCAAAGTCACGCTGGATGAGGAGCTGGACCGGGTGATTCCGGTTATCACGGGGTTGTCGGATATTCGGGTTCCCATTTCCATTGATACCCGAAACCGGCAGGTGATGGAATGCGCACTGGAAGCCGGAGCAACACTTATTAATGACGTCAGCGCCCTGAGCCATGATAGCCGTTCGCTTGATTATGTGGCGGGGGTGGATTGCCCGGTCATTCTCATGCATGCCCGCAATGATCCCGGTAATATGCAGGATAATCCCTGCTATGATGATGTCTTGCTTGATGTTTATGATTATCTGAAAAAGCGGCTGGAAATATGCCGGAACGCCGGTATCGCCCGTGCGCGGATAATCATTGATCCGGGTATCGGTTTTGGCAAAACAGTTGACCATAATATGGAATTGATGGCCAATCTGTCCTTATTTCACGGGCTGGGCGTGCCTTTGCTTCTGGGGGTGTCGAGAAAAAGCTTTATCGGCCATATTACAGCTGAGAAAAATCCCGATGAACGGCTTGCCGGGTCCCTGGCTTTCGGCCAGATGGGCTATGATCAGGGGGTTCAGATTTTGCGGGTTCATGATATCAGGGAAAGTCGGCAGGCGCGGGATATATGGCTGGCCCCGGGAAATTAGTATTTTACGGTAAAAAAATCTTTTTGACATATTACAAACATAGTTAAGATGTTTTATAGTGTCTGTTCAGTATGTATTAAGAACTGAGTGTTATCAAGGGGTGAGAACTCCAGAGAACAGAAAATAAAAAGCAAGAAACATGGCAAGGAAATATTTTGGTACGGACGGCATTCGCGGCACAGCGAATGAGGGTAATATGACCGCAGAGGTTGCCATGCGGGTGGGTATGGCGGCGGCAAAACATTTCACCCGCGGCGATCACCAGCACCGTGTTGTTATTGGCAAGGATACGCGGCTTTCCGGCTATATGCTGGAACCCGCCCTGGCCAGCGGATTTATTTCTCTGGGTATGGACGTGATTATGGTTGGCCCCATGCCAACGCCGGCGGTGGCCATGCTGACCCGCTCGCTGCGGGCGGACCTTGGGGTTATGATCACCGCATCACATAATCCTTTTCAGGATAATGGCCTGAAGTTATTTGGCCCGGACGGCTATAAACTGTCCGATGAAATTGAGCTGGAAATTGAGCGGCGAATGGATAATGGTTATGCGGATCATCTGGTGCCGTCTGCGAAGCTGGGCCGGGCACAGCGGTTGAAAAATGCTGTGGGCCGTTATATGGAATTTGCCAAGAATACCTTTCCGAAACATCTGCGGCTTGATGGTTTGAAAATTGTTGTGGATTGTGCCAATGGCGCGGCCTACCGGACCGCTCCCAGTGTGCTGTGGGAACTTGGCGCCGAAGTTGTTGCGATCGGGGTCAGCCCCAATGGCAGGAATATCAATGATAAATGCGGTTCCACCTATCCTGAACTGATTTGTGAAAACGTGCTGCTGCATAATGCCGATATTGGCATTGCGCTGGATGGTGATGCCGACCGCCTGATCATTTGTGATGAAAAGGGGCAGATCATTGATGGTGATCAGCTCATGGCGACGGTGGCAAATTATATGAAAAACACCGGGAAACTGAACGGTGATGCCGTGGTGACAACGATCATGTCCAACATCGGGCTTGAAAAATATCTTGAATCCATCGGGATTGAGCTGATTCGTACCCAGGTGGGTGACCGCTATGTGGTTGAAGCCATGCGCGAAAAAAAGCTGAATTTGGGCGGGGAGCAGTCCGGTCATATTGTGCTGAGTGATTTTGCCACGACCGGGGACGGCCTGATAGCCGCCTTGCAGATACTATCGGTTCTCGTGACCAGCGGCAAACCGGTCAGTGAAATATGTTCCCTGTTTACACCCTATCCCCAACTTCTGAAGAATGTCCGCTATGCACAGGGTAGTGATCCTCTGGAACAGGCGCGTGTTAAAGCGGCTATTCTCGCGGGGGAGAACCGGTTGAACGGCTGTGGCCGCGTGGTGATCCGTAAATCCGGGACTGAACCCTTGATCCGCGTAATGGCTGAAGGACAGGATGACAAGTTGATTACCTCCGTGGTGAATGATATTGTGGCCACTGTCGAAGAATTATCAAGCTAGGTCGCAAATTTCTGAATATATGCCCATGATTATAAATGGAAAAATACTTGCCATTGCCGGGTCTGATCCCAGCGGTGGTGCTGGCATTCAGGCCGATATCAAGACCATATCTGCTCACGGCGGTTACGGGATGGCGGCGATTACGGCATTAACCGTGCAGGATACGAATAGGGTATATGAGGTGCATCCCGTCGCACCGGATGTTGTGGCGGCTCAGGTAAAGACGGTGATAGAGGATATTATGCCCGATGCCATAAAGCTTGGCATGATGGGCAGCGCAGAAACGCTGAGGCTGCTTTCGTCGATATTCGCCGATTACAACCATATTCCGCTGATTGTTGATCCTGTCATTCTGTCCAGCAGTGGCCATCAGCTGTTGGAGAAAACTGCCGTAGAAATTCTGATTTCCGATATTTTACCCCTGACTGACCTTTTGACCCCTAATCTGGCAGAGGCGGCTTTACTCGCCGGTATGGATAATATTCATACCGTGCCGCATATGATACGGGCCGCAGAAAATCTGCTTACCATGGGCGCGAAGGCCGTTGTGGTCAAGGGCGGGCATCTGCCGGGGGATATTGTAACCGATGTACTGGTCACCGGGGGCGATATTTATCAGTTTTCAAGCCCCCTGATTGCCACAGGCAACACTCATGGCACCGGCTGTGCGTTCTCCTCTGCCATTGCTACGGGGATCGGGCAGGGAATGAACTTGAGGGAGGCGGTGGACCGTGCCCATAAATATGTTCATAAAGCCATTCTACAGGCCCCCGGTTTCGGCCATGGCAAGGGTCCGCTTAAGCATTTTGTTGCCCTTGATTAATAGGGTTTTAGGCGATAATATAGCCCATTATTTTAACGGATATTAATAAGTTTTGGGATATATAAAAATGAAAAAGTATTTTCTGATTGGGATAATCGCATTTTTTACGTCTGTTTTTGCCGCCTCTGCCATGGCGCAGACCTATGAGCAGTTGAAGGACAAATTCCGCCAGTTGAGTGATGAAGTCCTGCCAACGCCCAATGTTTACCGGACGGCCTCTGGTGCGCCGGGCCATAAATACTGGCAGCAGCAGGCGGATTATGTCATTGATGTAACACTGGATGATGAAAAACAACGTATCATCGGTTCTGCAAAAATTAAATATTATAACAATTCACCCGATACCCTGCGTTATCTTTGGGTGCAGCTTGACCAGAACCGTTTTGCCCATGATTCCGGCGAGCGAAAATCAAATTATGCCGATGGCAAGGCAAAAGCCCCCTTTGGTGTCCTGCGTCAGAAGATGTATGAAAAAACCTATGATGGGGGGTATAGGATTTCTGCGGTGACTGATAGCGGCGGGGCTGACCTTGAATATGTCATCAGTGACACCATGATGCGTATTGACCTCGCTTCGCCCCTGCGCCCGGGCCAGAAGCTGAATTTTGCCATTGACTGGTCCTATAATATTCTGGATGCCAAAATAATCCGCGCCCGTGGCGGCATGGAATATTTCAAGGATGATGACAATTATATCTATGAAATCTCCCAGTGGTTTCCCCGTATGGCGGCCTATTCCGATTATGACGGCTGGACCAATAAACAGTTTCTGAGAAACGGCGAGTTTACCCTTGAATTTGGCGATTATGATGTTTCCATCACCGTTCCCGCCGATCATATTGTTTCCGCAACCGGCGTGCTTCAGAACCCGAAAGATGTGTTGACAGCCGTTCAGCGGGACCGCTTAAAGCAAGCCAGAACAGCTAAAAAACCAGTGATGATCGTGACGATCGAAGAAGCCGCAGTGAAACTTGACCACCGGGCAAAAACCACCAGTACATGGCGGTTCAGGGCGACAAATGTCCGCGATTTCGCCTTTGCCTCTTCCCGCAAGTTCCTGTGGGATGCCCAGGGCTATTATCAGCCGGGAAATGGCAAGACCGTGATGGCCATGTCTTTTTACCCGGAAGAGGGTAATCCGATCTGGGAGAAATATTCGACACAGGTGATCATTCATACGCTGGAAGTTTACAATAAATATTCCCTCGTTTTCCCTTATCCTGTTGCCCAGTCCATCAATGGTCCGGTGGGGGGGATGGAATATCCCATGATCTGTTTTAATGGCCCGCGCCCCACCAAGAACAAAGAAACCGGCGAGAAAACCTATAGCCGCCGGACCAAATATGGTTTGATTTCAGTGATTATCCATGAAGTTGGCCATAATTATTTCCCCATGATCGTCAATTCCGACGAGAGGCAATGGACATGGATGGATGAAGGCCTGAATAGTTTCCTGCAAAATCTGGCGGAAGAAGAGTGGGAGAAAGACTATCCCACCCGCCGGGCAGAACCCTATCAGATTGTCAATTACATGAAAAGCACCAAACAGGTGCCGATCATGACCAACAGCGAATCCCTTCTGCAATTTGGTAATAATGCTTACGGCAAGCCTGCCATAGCCCTCAGGATACTGCGGGAGTCTGTTATGGGGCGGGAATTATTTGATTTTGCTTTCCGGGAATATGCCCGGCGCTGGAAATTCAAACGTCCGACACCGTCTGATTTCTTCCGCACTATGGAAGATGCCAGCGGGGTAGATCTGGACTGGTTCTGGCGTGGCTGGTTCTATACCACCGAACATGTTGATATTTCTCTGGATAATGTGCGGCTGTTCAATATCAACAGCAAAGACCCGGAAATTGAGCAGGCTTTCAAACGTGACAAGGACAAGGAAAGGGGGCTGCCTTCGCAGCGCGCATCGGACAAGGAGCTTAAAAAAAGAACGGATCGTTTTCCGGAACTGCTTGATTTCTATAATGAGAATGACAAGTTCAGCGTCACCAATAAACAGCGTAATGACTATGCGGATTTGATCAAGGGGCTGAAGGACTGGCAGAAAGACCTGCTCAGTGAAAAATCCAATATTTACCTGATGGATTTCAGCAATAAGGGCGGCTTGGTGATGCCCATATTCCTTGAAGTGACTTATGAGGATGGCACGAGCGAGGAAATTCGCCTGAACGCAGAAATCTGGCGCAAAAATTCCAAGAAAGTCACCCGGATGCTGATTACGGAAAAGACGGTAACGTCTGTGATGGTTGACCCGCACTGGGAAACGGCGGACACCAATATGGATAATAATCATTTCCCCCGCCGTATCGAAAAATCCCGCTTTGATCTGATCAAGGCCAAGAAACGCCGTGATATGATGAAGGAGTTCAGAACCAGGCTGAAAAGCGATGACGACGAAGAAGATAAAAAACCCAAGGAATGAGGCTTTTTTTCAAATCTTTAACCGTTGTCATAATATTTACTCTGTGCGGGGTTCAGATGGGCCTCGCACACCGTTTTTATGCCTCTTTCACTCAGATTGACCTGCGGCAAAAAAACCGGACCATTGAAATTACCCACCGTCTGTTCACCCATGATGTTGAGGATTTCCTGCGTTCAAAACTGGGCAATAGCTCAAGCCTGACCAACGCAGAAATCGAACCGGTCCTGAAGGAATTTGTCGAAGGCAGTTTCGCACTCTTTGACGGTCAGGGCGTGCGATTACCCCTGACATGGGTTGCCATGGACTATGAGATAGACGATGTTCATATCTATCAGGAGGCGCCCCTGCCGCGCGACTTACTGGAACTGACCATCATCAACCGCCTGTTCATGGACCTGTTTGACGACCAGAAAAACACCGTCAACGTGGAATGGAACGAACAAATCCGCACCCGTATTTTTGTCAAGGGCAATGAACAGCAGAAGGTAAGTTTTAGAGGGACGGATTAGGACGTGGTTGATTTCGTAAAAATTATCAGCCCGTCTTCGGTTATCCCTACCGTATGTTCGGCCTGAGCACTTAATTTGCGGTCACGGGTGACAACGGTCCAGCCATCATCCAGTGTTTTTACATCTGGCTTGCCAATATTCAATATGGGTTCGATGGTGAAGATCATGCCGGGGAGAAGTATTGGCCCCATATCCTCCGGCTCCACATGGATAACCTCCGGGTTATCATGGAAGGTCAGCCCGATGCCGTGGCCGCAGAAGTCGGTGGCTATGCTATAACCATAATCAGTCGCCACTTGCCCGCAAGCGATGCCGATGTCGCCGAGCCTGTTGCCGGGCTGTGCGGCGGCAATTCCCGCTTTGAGAGATTTCTTGGTGGCCTCAATCAGTCGGCGGGCTTTTACCGGAATATTATCCCCCACCATATACATACGGCTGGTATCGCCGTGCCAGTGGTCCGGTCCGTCAAGGCGCGGGGTCACGTCAATATTGACAATATCGCCGTTTTTCAGGATTTTCGTTTCGCTCGGGATGCCATGCACCGCCACATGATTGACCGAAATGCAACTGGCATGGCGATAGCCATGGTAGCCAACGGTGGCCGGTATGGTTGCCTGATCAGTCATATATTCGTGGATCAATCTGTCCAGTTCGGCGGTGGAAATGCCGGGCTCCACATGGGGGGCGATGAAATCCAGCGTTTCGGCGGCTATCCGGCCAATTTTAGCCATGAATTTGAAATCATCCACTGTATGCAGGGTGATGGGGCCAAAAGCATAGTCCTGAAGATATTTCCGGGTACGTTTTATGGGGAATTTCATTGCTCTGAATAGCATTACTCTAGTCTTGGCTATCGCGGAATTTCTCATGGTGACGAATGACTTCGGTAATGATGAAATGGAGGAATTTTTCGGAGAAATCAGGGTCCAGTCTGGCTTCTCTGGACAGGTTACGCAGGCGGTCAATCTGTTTTTTTTCCCGGTCTTTGTCGGCGGGCGGCAGATCGAATTCCGCTTTGAACTCTCCCACATGTTTGGTGATTTTAAACCGTTCCGCCAGCATATGAATCAGCGCCGCATCAATATTGTCGATACTATCCCGGTAGGAGGCCAGAATTTTACACTGCTGATCTGTCAATATTTTTCCTGATTTTCTACTCATGGTTCAGATGATCTCTTTCAGCCGTAGTGAAAATAACCGGTTCAGCTTGCGTTGCTTTTGCACCAAAACTATCAGAACCGGGGTCAGGAATGCAATCTCAAACCAGAAAAAATAAATTGGCTGTCCGGCAAGGCAGGCGATGAAGATGGCTATGGTCCGGTAATTGGCGCACAGAATGGACCATTTATTGACAGCGGGAGCAAAGATTTCCCGGTATAATGCCCTGATATCACTTGTCTTGTCAGGATTATCCCGCAATATATCTTTTAGTTGCTGACGGTGTTCCGAACTGATCCCGCTTGAGCGCCTCTGCATCCTGACGTAACCGATAAGAAACTGGCTCATGATGAAAGCCGGCGCGGATTTACCCTTCAGGTCAGCGATCATATGTTTGATTTCCGGCAGGGCGGCAGACTGCTTGCCATGGCCCCAGTAATCATATTCAGCCCGCTGCAACTCATATGCACTGGATTGTATGGCGTGGAGGGCTCCTGCGGACAGAATAATGACCCATATTCCGGCATTGCCTTGCTGTGACAGCATCAGGCCAATACCCACATAAACACTTATAAAGGTGACGTAATCACAAACACCATCAAGAATGGCGCCAATTTCTGAATAGCTTTTGGTCAATCGGGCCAACTGTCCGTCAGCCCCATCCATGATGTGCCACATAATCATGCCGATAAATCCCAAAACCGCCATAGGGGGGGACTGATAATGATGGTAGGAAAAACCGGCTAATATGCCGAAGAACATTCCTGTCAGAGATACCATATTAGGCGTAATATTTATCGCGGCGAGTTTGGGAACCAGCCAACTGCTGATGGGATGAATGAAGTGAAGATTGGTGAATTCCTCAATTTCACTGGTACGTTTTACGGTATCTGACATAGTCTGTTATCTTTGTATTATCTTTTTATAGTTTTTGGTTTTTTTTGAAGTTTTCAGTGAATATTTCGTTGTTGGCTATTACCATATTTTTGAGATGATACACAAGTCTCAACTGATGGATAAAAAAAGTTACAATACCATAGAGGCAAATAAAGCCAAAACCGGCATACCATTGACCATAGAGGGCAAAAGGCAGCAGCGCCCACATCTGGGTATTGCGTCCGCCGCCCACCAGCCGCAGTTTCCTGTCGAATGGGGCGGTATCATAGATATGAAAGCCGGTCAGCCGACGAAAGAAATTACTCTGGATTTCATCGGCAAGGCGAAACAGAATCAGGGCTGTGGCCATAATATAGGGGGCTTCACCATGGGGGGTTGATAAAAATGCGGCAATGGCAAAATACCAGCCATATTCCACCAGTCTGTCAAGCAGATGTTCAAGCTTGTAAATTGTGGGCGTCTGCATACTCACGCAGGCAAGCTTGCCACCCACACCCGCCATAATGCCGACGATATAGGCACCGAACAGGGCAGGCAGCATGTGACCACTGCTAAAAAGATACATGATGTAAAAACCCAGTATGCCCGTTACCACGGTGATCTGGTATGGCACAACAGGGCATTTGCAGATGTATCTGACCATCAGGTTTTCAATGGGCCGGTGGATATATTTCGCTGGCCAGTCCAATGTTTCTTTTTCGGTAAATTCAAGCAGCGCATCTGTCGCTCTGTTGCCGTCCTCACGCCGGATGACCGGGAACCAGACCAGATCAACATCGCGGCGGTGGCCGGGAATATAAAGCGGGATATGGGTTATTTTGGCGATCATGCAGTCGCTGGCCCGGGAAATTGCCTTCAGCGCCCCTGGCAGCCCTTCCAATGTATTGAGCTTGCGCACATTAGCGGCGAGCGTGCCACTGGATAATTTGGCAATGGCGCCAAAGTAACCGTCTTGATCTTCAAGTTGGAGCAGCATACCGCCAGCGGTACGTGATGAAAGAAATTCATTATGTCCGATAAAACTGATCACGCTGGGGGAAGGGTGCTTTGCGATCTGAGCTATGATACGATCATCAATGACTACCGCTTCTTCGATCAGGAACCAGATATTGCCTTCATTATTATGTTCCAGAAGCCTTAAGGGGGCCTCTTTGGTTGTGTGGATAAAAATTCTTTCAGGGCGTTCGGTGCAATTCAGGATTTCTTTTTCAAAATCCGTCGTGAACCAGTCGGTCACCACATGCATCTCATCGACGCCGATGGCCTTCATCTGTTTCATCTGGCGGGCAAAAATGCTTAATCCCCCGACATGGATCAGGTTTCGCGCCAATGTGCTGACGGTTTCTGATTCCTGACCCGTAATCAGGAGTGCTTTTTTCGTCATTATACCTAATCCCTCAAATAACCATTTCACATCATTATAATAACCATATGAGGCAACAATCCGGCAAAGAAAATTTATTTTGTTTTCCGGCTGATATCTTTGATTATCTGCCATGCTTTGTCCAGATGCTTTTGCCCGGTTGCGGGCGCGCCACTGACAAGGCGAATGGCGTATTTTCCGTTGATGCGTGTCTGGGTGAGATATATTTCACCCGTATCGTTGATGGCTTCAAATATGCGCTCATTCAGGGCATCAAGCCGGCCTTCGGGAAGATTTTCCGGGCAATAACGGAAACAGAATAACGCCAGCGGATTGGGCGCGAGCAATTCAAAGTCAGGCTCCGCAGCCACTTGTTCTGCCAGGGCGCGGGTCATGCCAATATGACGCCGGATATGATCCTGAAGCCCGGTAATTCCATATGATCTGATGACAAACCACAGTTTCAGCGCCCGGAAACGGCGTCCCAGTTGCGGTCCCCAGTCGCGGTAATTATTGACTTGGGGCCCCTCGCGGGTTTTCAGATATTCCGGCAATATCTCAAAGCTACGGATCAGGGCGGCTTTATCCTTCACAAAAAAGGCCGAGCAGTCAAATTGTGTCAGTAGCCATTTATGGGGATTAAAGACAAAACTGTCGGCATTTTCCACCCCTCTGATCATCCATTGAAATTCTGGCAGGACCAGCGCACTGCCCGCCCAGGCCGCATCCACATGGAGCCAGACGCCGTATCTCCTGCATATTTCCCCGATGGCCTGAAGCGGATCAATGGCCGACAGGCTGGTGCTGCCCAGGGTGGCGACAACACAGGTCGGCCTGTAACCGGCCTCAATATCCGCTGCTATGGCCTTGTCCAGCTCCGCAGCGATCATGGCAAAATTTTCATCCAGTGGAATTTTACGCAGGTTGTCTGAGCCCAGCCCTGCCATGCGGATGCCCCTGTCGGTGGAGGAATGAACCTCGGCTGAGGCATAACAGGTATGCCGCCCGGCATCATTTAACCCCGTATGATTGGTGGTAAAATCATTGAGCCTTTCGCGGGCGGTGACAAAGGCGACAAACATGGCGGTGGAGGCGGTATCCTGTATTACCCCGTGAAAGCCATTCGGCAGTCCGATCATATCCCTGAGCCAGTCAAGAACCCTCTCTTCCAGTTCCGTTGCCGCCGGGGATGTCTGCCAGCTCATACATTGGGCGGCGACGGTGGCGGTGAGCATTTCGGCCAGAATAGACGGCGGGCTGGCATTGGCCGGAAAATAGGCCATGAAGCCCGGATGCTGCCAATGGGTCATGCCGGGCATGATAATATCCTGAAAATCCCGGAATATATCATCCATAGGTTCCGGGCCTGTGGGGGCATGTTGTGGAAGGCGGGCCAGTATGTCTCCCGGCTTTGTTGGTGGCTTTACCGGATAGCTTTCAATATTTTCCATATAGTCGGCCATCCAGTCGACAAATTTATGGGCATTTTTTCTGAAATCCTTAGTATCCATGAGTTTTTCCTGAATATTAGCTAGCAAATAAGTCCTGATTTCCTCAATAAACTTTTAGTATATATCTCTGGTTTATATCGCAGCTTTGCCCGGTCAGCGGGTATGCCGCCAAGGGCACGCATCAAGGGGCCAGGCGATCCATAAAATATCCATAAAAAAGTGCCGGATCACAGGGGTATTAAAAGCTGTCCGTTGCAAAATAAATCCTCATTTGGTCTGCCTACAGGCCGTATTCAGAAAACAGGTCACGTTTATTAAAAGCGGCGCCCATAAAGCGGCGGGCCACCTTGCCCCGGGTCAACCACGCCACACGGCTGCCGGTTTTATCTGTCATTAAAATAGCTTTTGCAAGATAGGGGGTGACCGTTTCCACTTTATCCCCAAGAATATTATATATCTTTTTAGCCTTTGCCCATTGGTCCGCAGAACGTTTTTTTGCATCTTTCAACAGTAAATCAGTCACCACAATCCCGGGGGAGAGATGGCAGACCTGAACAGGGGTGCCTGCTGTTTCCCTGACCAGGCTGTCTGTAATATAACTGACCGCATATTTGCTGGCACCATAAATGGTCATGCCAGCCCGTTTCATGCCATCGGAGCCATAGCCTTCCATATTCCATAACTGGCCATGCCCCTGGGCTGTCATGCCTTTAAGAGCCACCTGACAGGCATGCAGCAGACCAACAACATTACGGCCCATAACCCTGTCAATCTCAGCAGACTCAACCTCAATGAAGGGTGCAATAATATTGGAGCATCCCGCATTATTAATCCAGATGTCCACAGAACCCATAGCTGTCACAGCATTGTCCCACAGGGCCTCAATGCTGGCACGGTCATGCAGATCAAGGGTGAAACCATATATATTGCCAGTTATATTTCCGGTGGAAATTTCGCCCGTCAGTTCCGCCGTTGCTTTGTCCACGCTGTCTCTTGACCGGCTGGTGATGACAACCCGGTGGCCGGATTTTAAAAATGCGGTCGCAAGACCACGGCCAATACCCCGCGCCCCGCCAGTGATAACAATTGTCTTCATAATATTATTCCTTTGGTTAGATGGAATTCAGGCGAGGTTGGCCTGTTTCAGACCCTCCAGATATTTTGTCAGATCTTCTTTGCGCCGGAACCATTTGCGGCATTCTTTTTCCGCATTTTCAGGAAAGTCAGGATAGAGCCTGAGTACGTTTTCCCGGGAGTTTGCCGCCTCTTTTTCATTGCCCAACTTGGCATAAAGCATGGCCTGTAGCGCGTGGGGCCAGAACCAGTCGGGGGTTTCGATGTGGCGTACCTGTTCAATGGCGCGCCTATAGTCCCCGCGAATATAATGATCATGGCACAGGGCAAAATGGCACCATCCGGGGTGCTGGGGGTTGAGGTCCATGGCCTTGCGTACCAATGATAATCCCTCATCCAGCTTGCCAAGCAGGCACAGATACACCCCGCTGTCAGCCAGAATAGCCGGGCTGTTGGGCGCGATGCTCAGGCCCATGCGGATATTATCTTCAAATTTTTCAATATCGCCCTTATGGAAATTGATGATGGTCATGGCGTACCAGGCAATGGAATATTTAGAACTGAGACCAATGGATTTTTCCGCATATTTCTGTGCCAGTTCCAGCGGGTCGTCCGCGCGGACATTAAAGCTGAAGCGATATTCATCAAGGGCAAGAAAGGCCAACCCCGCCCAGGCATCCGGGTAATTGGGGTCAATCTTAACCGCTTTTTCCAGACTGTCCCGTGCTTTGAGGTGGGTTTGCGGCGACAGCTCAAACAGATAATCGTGGAGCAGAAGCATACTTTCATAGGCTTCCATATATTCGGTGCTGCTGCGCTTCATATCAATGGCACTGGTCCGCATGACAGCACCGTAAGTATCGCCGATGGTGGCGGCCACATGGGTGGCTATTTCATCCTGCACGTCGATCAGATTTTCCGGGGTCAGCGAACGGTCATAATTTGCTGACCAGACCACGGCGGCATTGGTTGCATTCAACAGGCGGGCGGACACCCTGATCTGCTGCCCGGCCCGCCGGATGCTGCCTTCCAGAATATAATGGGCTTCCAGTTCCGCGCTTAAAGCCCTGATGTCCACGGCTTTGCCCTTATACTGGGCTGTGGTGCGGCGGGAAATCACATAGAGTGACGGGCTCAGGGACAGGTGATTGATAATCTCTTCGGTGATGCCGTCGCAGAAAAGTTCCTGAGAGGCCTCGCCGCTTAAATTCTCGAACGGCAGAACCGCAATGGCCGGTCCCGTGGGCGGGGCCGCAGCGGCAGAAAAAACCGGATCTTTTTTTAAGGCGGGCGGTATTTGCTCTGATAATTCAATTTTCGGGGCATAGGCCCCTTTGGGCAGGGAGATGCTGATCCGGTCATCCCTGCCTTCTTCCATGTAATAATGCTCCAGCAGCCGCCGTAATCGTCCGGCTTCAACCCGGACAATGGCGTCTTTTTGCGGATCAAAAGCCTCGTCCTTGTCAAAGACTTCCATCCCCAGTGTATAGCCCTTGATCAGATGCGCCCGCTTGCCAAGAGATTCTTCGACCACATATTCCAGGAAGCGGATAATGCGGTTTTTGTTTTTAAAGGTTTCGCTAGCCAGAATGGATCCAAGCTGCGCTCTGATCTTTTCCGCTGACAGAGAAATATCTGGTGGCATATATGCTTTCTAACATCATTATGGGTCTGAAAGTCATTATATGGACAAACTACGCAGAATTTAAAGCCCAATTTTAAATTATCGCACTATCATTGACCGGTTAATGATCAGGCGCTGTATGTCAGATGTGCCCTCGTAAATCTGACAGACCCGCACATCACGGTAGATGCGTTCCAGCGGAAAGTCCCGCAAATAACCATAACCGCCAAGGGTCTGGATGGCCGCAGAGCAGACCTCTTCGGCAACTTCGGAGGCAAATAATTTTGCCATGCAGGCTTCGGTCAGGCAGGGAATTTCCCGGTCCTTGAGTGATGCCGCATTCAGGACCATCAGGCGCGCCGCTTCCAGCTTTGTCGCCATATCAGCCAGACGGAAKCCCACCGCCTGATGATTGATGATGGTCTTGCCAAAGGAGGTGCGTTCATTGGCATAGGCGGTGGCCTGATCAAGGGCAGCGCGTGCCATGCCGACACTTTGGGCGGCAATGCCGATGCGGCCCGTCTCAAGATTGGACAGGGCCACGCGGTAGCCGTCATTTTCGGCCCCCAGCAGCATATCTTCGCTGACTTTCATATCTTCAAAAATCAGGGTGCAGGTGTCCGATGATTTCTGGCCGAGCTTTTCTTCCACGCCCGCGACCGTATAGCCGGGCAGGTCAGTGGGCACCAGAAAGGCGGAAATACCTTTCTTGCCAAGGTCTGGGTCTGTGACAGCAAATATGATCGCCGCGCCGCCAATTTTTCCCGATGTGATGAATTGCTTGGTGCCGTTAATGATCCAGCCGTCCTCAGTTTTTCTGGCGCGGGTTTTTAACATGCTGGCATCTGATCCGGCCTGTGGTTCGGTCAGGCAGAATGCGCCGATGATCCTGCCCTGAGCCAAAGGTTTCAGGAATTTCTCTTTCTGGGAATCTGTGCCGTCTTTGAGGATCGCCGCACATACGGGGGCATTATTGACGCTCATAATGGTGCTGACCCCGCCGTCACCGCCGGCAATTTCCATGAGGGCAAGGGCGTAGGCGACATAATCGGTTTCCGCACCGCCCCATTGTTCGGGCACCGTCATCCCCATCAGGCCCAGTGCCCCCATGCGCCTCAGAACATCCATGGGCAGGTCGCCTGTTTTATCCCATTCTGCGGCATGGGGGGACAGTTCATTGGCGGCGAAGGTGCGTGCCATATCCCGAATCATTTCCTGTTCTTGGTTAAGAATCATCTTACATTACCTCTACAGCCATGGCGGTTGCTTCGCCGCCACCAATGCACAGCGCCGCGATGCCGCGCTTTTTACCGTGGATTTTTAAGGCTGAAATCAGGGTGACTAATATCCTTGCACCCGATGCGCCGACGGGATGGCCCATGGCACAGGCCCCGCCGTGAATATTCACTTTCTTATGGTCAAGGCCAAGGTCGCGCATGGCAGCCATGGTGACAACCGCAAAGGCTTCGTTTATTTCATAAAGATCCACATCATCGTCGGTCCAGCCGGTCTTTTCATAGAGCTTTTTAATGGCGCCGATGGGGGCGGTGGAAAACCATTCCGGGGCCTGGGCATGGGTACTGTGGCCGATGATCTTTGCCATGGGGGTCAGGCCACGATTTTCCGCGTCCGACTGTTTCATCAGGATCAGCGCCGCCGCCCCGTCTGATATGGAGCTTGAATTGGCGGCCGTAACCGTGCCGTCCTTGGCGAAGGCCGGGCGCAGGGTCGGGATTTTATCAAGGCGGGCCTTGCCGGGCTGTTCGTCCGTGTCATAAATAGTATCGCCCTTGCGGGATTTTACGGT
>NVTJ01000017.1 GCA_002401545.1 Alphaproteobacteria bacterium | reverse complement strand
TGGCCCATGAGAAGGGCGCTCTGATTATCTGGGATTTGTGCCATTCTGCGGGTGCAGGGCTCAATCCGCAACTGAAAGATTCAAGTTGACCGGGAACCAGTTCATAATTCTCATCCCGGTATTCAGCTCCAAAAGCGATAAACACCGGATTATTCATGCCCATGTCAACTTCACCGGCGATATCAAGATTGAAAGTGAGCTGTTCAAAAACCTGGCTACCGGAAAAACMTTCACTTGGTCCGGCATTGGCGGCAATTTCCGCATCGGTTGCGCCGGGATTATTGTTAAAAAAGTCAGATGCGATGGAAACATTGACTGTATTTTCAGCGCCGAAATCATAATCATTTTTGCCGTAAACTGCACTGAAATCAAAGGTCCATTTGTCATCTATATCACCGCGAAAACCGCCAGCGATTGAAAAATCAGTAGATTTATTGGTGTCACGGGGCAGAAAACCGTTGGGGAATACTTGCGGTACGGCCCGGTCGGCTTGATCGACGAAACGGAAAAATCCGGCCCCTCTGGCCTTGCTTTCAGAATAGCCACTGAAGACATAAAGTTCAATCCGCTCACTTACCTGTACGGCGCCATTACCAAAAAAGCCGAAAAATTCAGTATCCGCATCACCCTGCTTGAATATTTGGGTGCCGGGAAATTGCGGGCTGTCTCCCGCCCGGTTGGTGGGCTTGCCATTACGGTATTCGGCTGTCAGGTTAATAAAACCTTTGTCACCAAGCGCAAAACCGCCATTGGCCTGTATCTGGTAACGCTCTCCGTCACCGTCAAAGGTCTGGCCAACCAAACCGCTGACTGTAAACTCGTCAACGGAATCCTT
Organism: Alphaproteobacteria bacterium; assembly: GCA_002401545.1. GTDB lineage: Bacteria > Pseudomonadota > Alphaproteobacteria > Sphingomonadales > Emcibacteraceae > Paremcibacter. The sequence continues at coordinate 30,489 of NVTJ01000017.1, read as the reverse complement.
GAGCACCACATTGATAACACCGGCAATGGCGTCTGAGCCATATTGTGCCGCGGCGCCATCACGCAGAACCTCCACCCGCTTGATACTGGCCGACGGGATGGCATTGAAATCAACCCCGGAGGCACCCTCGCCAACCGTCCCGGCGAGACCGAGAAGCGCCCGGCTATGACGGCGTTTACCGTTGATGAGGACCAGAACCTGATCCGGTCCAAGGCCACGCAGGGTGGCTGGGCGGAAAATATCGCTGCCGTCCGAAATAGCGGTACGGGTGAAGTTAAAGGACGGAACCAGTCGTTGTAAAAGTTCCCCCAGTTCCAGCAAGCCGGTACTGCGGCTGATCTGTTCAAGGCCGATAACGTCAATCGCGGCGGTTGTTTCGGTTGCGGTCCGGCCTTTGACACGCGTGCCAATCGTGACGATTTCCTCGAAATTTTCCACATTGTCATCGTCTTCCGCCATGGTCGGGAATGATGATCCGATAACGGCAAAACCTGCTACGGCCATGACAGAGCAGGATTTTTTCAGGTTTCGTTTTAGAATATTGATGCTGTTGTTGTGTATTAGACTTCCCATTTTATTTTCTCCTATTTCCATTTTTAAACCCTGTGGTCAGTGTTGTTGTATTCTAAGTTTGTCTTATCTACCAAGAGTACCCGGCTTTTAGTATCTTGGCAAGATAGCTTCTTTTTAATGACGGCTTTAACCGTGGCTCCAATCATCCGCTTCACCTGTTGAGGGTGATAGGCCAAGCATCGATTTTTCTTTGTTAATCCCCAGACCCAGAACTGTGCGGTTCGCATAACAAAAATAGCTTGTGACCTGATTGACTTCAAGAATTTCCCCGTCCTCAAGCCCCGCCTGACGGATAATATCAATGGTCTGTTCGGTTATTTTCCCCGGCTCGCGGGTCAGAATGGCGGCATAGTCCAGAGCCGCAGCCTCCTTTGTGGTATAGGCATGGGCAGGCATGCCGGATTCGAGGGCCTGCCGCATTTTTTTCGCCCTTTCATCATCACGTAACAGGGTGCGCAGTCCCTCATAATGGTGGCTGACACAATAATCACAGCAATTAATGAGGCTGACATATACACCCACAGATTCAAGCAGCCATTTCGGTAATTTGTTACGGGGATGATGAAGGACGTTTTTATAAAGTGCCATATGGCCTTCAAGTGTATGAGGCCTCAGGCTGTGAGCGAGGAGGATATTGTCGATATGATTGTCCGGTCCCTTGATGCGGTCATAAACGGTTTTCAGGGGACCTTCCGCATCATCATAAAGAATAGTTTTTATCCACGTCATAATTGCCCTTTTCATCTGTTCCGAAAATATATTAATATGGTGATTCCGGTGTCTTGGCTATACCAATAGTATGTATTGTATAGACAATCATCCTGAGCTTGTCTATACATTTATTTTATGACAGTTGACCTAACCGATGGAGAATGAATATGAGTGCAAAACCGTTAATGGGAGGCCATGAACACTGGTCATCACGCTTTACTTTTTTTCTCGCAGCTTTGGGGGTCTCTGTGGGGTTGGGTAATATCTGGCGTTTTCCCTATATGACGGGCGAGAATGGCGGGGGGGCTTTTATTCTGATATATCTTGCCTGTGCTTTTGGAATTGGTGTGCCGTTGCTCATTGCCGAATTAAGCATTGGACGGCGGGGCGGTCTTAGCCCGATTGGCAGCATGAGAAAGCTTGCCATAGAATCCGGAGCTTCGCCTCTTTGGGGAGGCGTGGGGGTATTGGCCATGCTGGCTTTGTTCCTTGTTCTTACCTTTTATATGGTGGTTACGGGCTGGACTTTAGATTATTTTATACAGGCCTTGAATGGCAATTTTTCGGGGATTTCCAAAGAAGACTCAAAGTCACTGTTTGACGGATTGATGGCGAATCCGCTCCGTCTGGCATTCTGGCAGGGGCTGGCGATTATTCTGGTTGTCTTTACCGTGGCGCGGGGCATTAAAGAGGGGCTTGAAAGGGCAGTAAAGATACTGATGCCGTTGTTATTTATTTGTTTGCTCTTCCTTGTGGTTTACGCCTGTATCACGGGTGATTTTGCCACCACTTTTGATTTTATGATCAGGCCGGACTTTAGCAAGGTAACACCAAATGTTGTGCTCGCCGCCATTGGTCAGGCCTTTTTCTCGATTGGCATTGCCTTTGCCGCCATGATGACTTTCGGAGCTTATCTTGATCCCGGAGCATCAATTCCCAAATCAGCGGTGCTTCTTGTTGCAGGAGACACTTTTGTGGCCTTGCTTGCGGGTTTTGCGGTCTTTCCCCTTGTCTTTGCCCATGGACTTGAGCCATCAAGCGGACCCGGACTGGTGTTCGAAACTCTGCCATTGGCCTTTGGGCAGATGCAATTGGGCGGTTTGGTGGGTGCCGTCTTTTTTCTGTTGCTCATGGTCGCGGCCCTGACCTCCTGCATTGGCAGTTTTGAGCCTATGCTGTGCTGGGCGAGGGAGCGTTGGGGCATGAGCCGGGCGCGGGCGGCCATCATCAGCGGGTTGATTATTTGGGTTCTGGGGCTGAGTACAGTATTTTCCCTTAATATACTGAAAGATTTTCATCCCCTTAATATTATTCCAACCTTTGCTGGCAAGACGATCTTCGATATACAGGAATTTGTTGCGACCAATGTTTTTCTGGTTCTGGGCGGTCTGCTTATGTCGGTGTTTGCTGGTTGGGTGATGTCGGAGGAAATACTGCGCAAGGCATTTGGGTTGTCCGATGGTGTGATATTCCGGTATTTGCGTCTGGTTTTGCGTTATGTTGCTCCGGTTGCTTTGTTCATGGTGCTTGTTATGGGGCTAACCTGACAAGACAGGTTTATCGTGCCTTTAATGAAGAAAAGGTCATGGGGGAGGATTTTTCACTTTCCCTTGAATAATCTTTGGGATAAAAGACTAATGAGTGCTTACTTAAAATAAACTTCAGGTGAAAATCGTGACGGCTCGTATCTACTGCCCAACTAAAAATGCCATGCAATCCGGTATGAAAAATACCCGTAAGTGGATTTTGGAATATATAGCGGAAGGGGGCAAAAATATTGACCCGCTAATGGGGTGGACCGGTTCATCAGATATGGACGGACAGATCAGTCTGAAGTTTGCTTCAAAAGATGACGCGGTATCATATGCCAAACGCAACAGCATTGCTTATGAAGTGTCCGAGCCAAAGGCAAGAAAAGTAAGGATAAAATCCTATGCGGATGTATTTTCTTACCGGGGATAAGTCATCGTTTTTTTACCATATGCGCCCGTAGCTCAGCTGGATAGAGCAACGGACTTCTAATCCGTAGGCCACAGGTTCGAATCCTGTCGGGCGCACCATTCCTTGGCAAAACTGGGAACTCCTTCTTTTGAGGAATTTTCGGCTTTTAGAGCCATTGCAAGAGCAGCCTTCGGGCCTGTTACCGTAATATTCTACTTGCCCACATCAACACGGCTTACCAGCAACTTCATATATTCTTTTCGGAACCCTTTAGGGCCGTTATGTAACATGTCCTTGAGGGTGATGGAGAATTGATCAAGCTGTATATTGCTCAAATGACGCATGGGAAGATTGAGATTTCCCTCTTTCAAGGTGATCAAACGTGTCAGTTCATCCCGCCGGGCTTCCAACTTGTCATTGTGATCCTTAAACCCTTTACTGTCACTAACAAGACTATCTTCCTCGCGCGAAAGCGGTTAGGGGCGGAGTCTGTCTAAAATCGGGAAATACCCCCGAAAAATAGACTGTTGTAGCGCCAAATACCCCTGAACCCGGTAAAATTAGCCAATTAACCCGGCCAAACATAGCTGTACACAAAAACCATGCCCTTGTTCAGAGGTTCCCTAATATAGAAACAATTGATTTTAGCCAAATTACCAGCAAGAAATTGAGTTTTACTAAAGTTGATGCAAGAAGTCTGGATCTCAGCAATAAGAATCTTGAAGGATATTCTTTCGACCGGAGTAATCTGAACGGGGTTAGTCTGGAGAATAGCAATTTGCGCGGAGCACATTTTGATCGGGTTGATTTTGGCGGTATTAAATTCAAAAACACCCAATATGCCGGCGAAAACTTCCAAAGGGTTGATTTTACCAAGGTCGACCTTTCCGGTGTCACAGACTTAAGCAATACGCGCTTTGATGATGTTAATTTCCAGGGTCTTGACCTCAGTGGCGTTAATTTCAGTGGATCAAGATTTTCCGGGTTCCCTTCTGAAAGTATTTGGGAAGGGGGTTATGAAGGTACAAACTTCAGTGGCGCTAATTTATCAAATACAACTATTCACGGCGGGGATTTCACGAAGAGTATTTTTGATAATGTTAGTTTGCGTGGCGTAAAGATACAGGAATAGAGATATTTTAAGGGACGACCAATGGGAACGGATCAAGGATTTATTGCCAGGGAAGGCCTCGGACTGTGGGGTCACGGCACAGGATAACCGCTTGTTTTTAGAGGCTGTTTTATGGATAGCCCGGACCTCTTCTCCGTGGCGAGACTTGCCCGAACATTTTGGTCACTGGCACCGGATTTATGTCCGCTATGGCCAGAGAATCTCAGCTTTCAAGCCATTTTGCGCCGCCCGATAGAAATTATGTTCGGCAAAGCGGAACGGCATTGAGGGCAGGATGTCAGATATACTACCCGTAAAGCCATGGTTAATCCGATGAAAAAAGCAGCATTGCCCATCATGTCAAGGGTCGTGGGGCCGGAGGGAATAGACCTCATCTCAATGCGCAAATGCCCTTCGTCACTTGATGAATAAACCGCCCTGTTCCACGGCCATGTGGTTCCCATATGAAGATTGAGTTCATCCAGATTTGGCGGGAAATCTGCCGTCAAAGCCGCAAGCGGCTTCTGGTTACTTAACATGGGTATGATGGGCGCATATAGCGCCACCGTTTCGGCGAATGGTTCATAGGCACTCTGGCGCATCCAGCCATGACCGAAAGAAACGCGGGACGGTTGCCGCCATTCCACATTACCCCTCAGACGACTGTCGATGGATTGTTTGAACAGGGCGACCCGGGTTTCCTGCCACAGGCGATGTCCCAGCAGTATAGGGGAGTTGGCCGACAGGGCGATGGCCAGCGGCGTTACCAATTGTGCAGCATTAAAGCTTTCGGCAAATTTTTCAGGCTCGATCCGCAGGTGGATTTGAAAAGGAGTATTGGCCCCTTCCAATGTCACATGATCACTTTCCATCTGGATGGGATCGTCCCCGTTGATATTGACCTTGAAGGCCTCACCGCGTAATTTATGTAACCCCTTGTAGAGCATATGATAGCGGCCAATATCAGTCATGTTTTCCGCCTGAAAATTATCAATGCTCAAGGTGGGTAAAATGCCGATTGGCACGATGCGGGCGTTATGCAGGGCGGCGGCCTGTGATGATTTGGCGAGGGCTTTGTCGGCCTCCCGCTGCATCTTTGTGAAGGGGGCACCCCTGGCCGGGACGGGCGACAGATTATATTCCAGCTTAAACTTGTTGAGCTCATGCTGGAATTGGGGGTCGTTCACATCCGATAATATCTGATCATTGATGGGGGCCACATCCCCTTTGTCATCGACGATATAGGTTTCAAACTCCGCACCCAGGGTTATGGGACCTTCGCCAAAACCCGCTGTTGACAGGGTGGTTTCAGGGTGCTCAGGCAATCATATAACCGTTTGGAAAATATTTTATAATCTGCCGATGTAAAATCCGTAATCTCAATATCTTTCCCCATATTGCCCTCGATCAGTTATCTGTTCCATTGTCAGAATAAACAGGATAAGGGAAAAGGTTATTGATTTATATCTAGGATTTGATTCTTTCCCGTTCAAATGAAGTCTCTACTTGAAGTAGCGCGGATTATTGCGTATTTTGCGGCTGTAACAACATATATTCATTGTCATCTGGAAGGATTAAATCTAATGGTTTTCATTGCTGATTCGCTAAACCGGGTAAAACCATCACCAACCATCGCTGTTTCCACCAAGGCAGCTGAGTTAAAGGCTGCGGGTCGTGATGTCATCGGCCTGGGGGCAGGGGAGCCTGATTTTGATACGCCTGATAACATCAAGGAAGTTGCCATACAGGCTATTCGGGATGGCAAAACAAAATATACCGCCGTTGACGGTACACCAGAGCTTAAAAAAGCCATTTGTGAAAAATTCAGGCGCGACAACAGCCTGAATTATGAGCCAAATCAGATCACAGTAAATTCTGGCGCCAAGCAAACGATTTATAACGCCTTGGTGGCCACCCTTAATCCGGGTGATGAAGTGATCATACCAACACCTTACTGGGTATCCTATCCTGATATGGTCATTCTGGCGGGCGGCACACCGGTTTTTGCCGAAGCGACAATGGCCGATAATTTCAAGCTGAAACCAGAGGTTCTTGCCGCCGCTATCACTGATAAAACCAAATGGGTAATCCTGAATTCTCCAAGTAATCCGTCCGGGGCGGCCTATAGTGCTGCGGAAATGAAGGGGCTGACAGATGTTCTTCTGAAATATCCCCATGTCTGGGTTATGGTTGATGATATATATGAGCATATTGTTTATGATGGCTTTGAATTTGTCACCCCGGCACAGGTGGAACCAAAATTATATGACCGTACCCTGACCATTAATGGTGTCGCCAAGGCCTATGCCATGACGGGATGGCGCATTGGCTTTGCCGGTGGCCCTGTTCCCCTGATCAACGCGATCCGCAAGGTACAGTCTCAAAGCACCTCCAATCCCTGTTCCATATCACAGGCCGCCGCTGTTGAAGCCTTGCTGGGCACCCAGCATTTTCTGAAGGAAAGAGCCGGGGTTTTTAAAGGACGGCGGGATATGGTTGTGGAAATGCTCAATGAAATTGAGGGGATCAATTGTCCCACACCAGAAGGCGCTTTTTATGTCTATCCATCCATTACGGGGCTGATTGGCAAGAAAACTCCGGACGGGAAAGTGATTGAAACTGATCTTGATTTTTGCACCTATATCTTGGAAGCAGAAGGCGTTGCGGCCGTTCATGGTGAAGCCTTTGGCCTGTCGCCCCATTTCCGGGTGTCTTATGCCACGTCTGATGAGGCGCTGAGCGAAGCCTGCAAGCGTATTAAACGGGCATGTGAGGCTTTGTCATAATTGAGCTGATAATTTTTGATTGTGACGGTGTACTGGTAGACAGCGAAATACTGGCCAATGAGATGTTGAGGCAGGCCCTTGATACTTGTGGCCTGTCCATGAGCATTGAACAGGTGATTGAGGTATTTGTGGGTCGCTCCATGCCATATGTTGTGGAAAAATCACAGGAAATGCTCGGTCATGACCTGCCTGAAGACTTTCTTGACCGGCTTCAGGTAAAAACCTATGCGGCTTTTAAGCGTTCCCTGAAGCCGGTGCAGGGAATTCGGCATATATTGAAATCCTTGTCAAAATTGCCGCAGAAAACATGTGTAGCCTCAAGCGGGTCTTTTGAAAAGATGGACTTGACGCTTGGCCTGACAGACCTCAAGCATTTTTTTGGCGAAAATATATTCAACTCATCACAAGTAAAACGCGGCAAACCCTATCCGGATCTTTTTTTGTATGCGGCGGCGCAAATGGCTGTTGATCCTTCCTGCTGCCTTGTGGTGGAAGACAGCCTGCCCGGGGTTCAGGGAGCTGTTGCTGCCGGAATGGAGGTTCTGGCATATTCCGTAAGGGGTCAGGATAGAAATCTTGCCATTGCCGGGGGCATGGTTTTTTCTGATATGAAAGATATTCTGAAATATATTGAATAGGTCTGCGTTAAACGAATGCCTTCTTTTGATAATGCACTGCAATATTTAACCGGAGAACAAAAAAATGCCGGGTTAAGAAACCCGGCAAGTCAAAATATAGGGAGGCTTCATGTCTAGGGAGACAATGAAACAGCTATACTCCAGCAAGGGGAGGAGTAGGAGTATAGCGACTGAAATAACTTGGGAGGAATTTCAGTAGGATGCTGCAACGCAACATCTATTGATTAATATAAGGATATATTTCACATTGACCAGTGCTAATATTACAGATCAGCCATGCAAAAAACGCATAGCTAAAATTTAGTCGTTTTGAATTGTTCTTTGATAAATTCCCTGAATACTGAAATACGGCGTGAATTGCGGGCTTCCTGTGTATAAACCAGATATGCCGGGAATTCCGGGCCTTCGACATCCTTTAATACCCTGACAACATTTGTCGAACCTTGAACCAGATAATCTGGTAAAGCCGCAATGCCCAATCCGGTTTTTACCGCCTGAAGCACACCATATATACTGTTGATGCGAAGTATTGGCGTTCTTTTCTCCCCATTTTCCCTGTTCAGCACCCAGTCAATATTCCTGGTCGGGCTTTGGGAAATATCGCCGTAAGTTATAATATCGTGATTATCCAGGCCTGCCATTGTCTCTGGCCGGCCTTTACGGGTCAGATATTCTGGTGAGGCGTAAAGATGATGGTGGAAAATACCCACCTGTTTCTGAATAAGATCAAGCTGATGGGCCGTATGAAAACGGATTGCCACGTCTGCCTGCCTCGTGGTCAGGTCAAGGTCACTGTCGTTAACCAGAAGCTGTACGTGAATTTCCGGGTATTTTTCGATGAAGCTGCGGATATGGTTCATCATCCAGGTGGAGCCAAAACTCGACGTGGTTGTGACCTTTAATTCGCCGCGCGGAACATCCGTACCCTCAATCAACTGCTGTTCGGTTACATAAATCCGGGACACGACATCTTCAGCGGTTTTAAACAGGGTTTCGCCTTCATCGGTGAGGCTCAGTCCCCGGGCATGGCGGTTAAACAGGACGGTGTTCAGGCTTTCTTCCAGTGACCTTATCTGTCGGCTGACCGCAGACTGGCTGAGGAAAAGTTTCTCACCGGCGCGGGTAAAACTGCCCGCAGAGGCGACCACATGAAATATTCTTAATTTGTCCCAATCCATAGGCTGTCAGCTCATAAAATAATATAGAAAACAGATTTACTCTCTTATAAAAGAGTTTTGATCAGTTTTCAGCAATAAAAGATTCAGCCTCCAAAGCAGCCATGCAACCCATCCCGGCGGCGGTGACCGCCTGACGGTAGATTTTATCGGTTACATCGCCGGCAGCATATACCCCGGCAACATTGGTCGCGGTACTGTCAGGGGCTTTCAGGATGTAGCCCTGATCATCCATTTCAACCTGACCGGCAAAGATAGCTGTGGAGGGCTTGTGGCCAATGGCAATGAATACGCCATGAGCTGAAATATCACTAATAGCACCCGTTTTGACATTTTTGACGGTAGCCCCGGTGACACCACCCATGGGCGGCTCATCACCGATAATTTCTTCCAAAACACTGTCCCAGAGAATCGTAATTTTTTCGTTGGCAAAAAGCCGGTCCTGAAGAATTTTTTCAGACCTGAGTTTATCCCTTCTGTGAATCAGGGTAACTTTTGAAGCAAAATTGGTCAGGAAAATGGCCTCTTCTACGGCGGTATTGCCACCTCCGATAACAATAACCTCCTTGTTGCGGTAAAAGAAACCATCACAGGTGGCACAGGCCGAGACTCCAAAGCCCTGAAACCTTTGCTCAGAGGGCAGGCCGAGCCACATAGCCTGTGCGCCAGTGGAAATGATCACTGTATCGGCAATATAAATATCACCGGATTCGCCGGTGCAGACAAAGGGGCGCTGATCAAAATTTACCGCCGTAATTATGTCAGTGATAATTTCGGTATTCACATTACGCGCCTGTTGTTCCATCTGTTCCATCAGCCACGGGCCTTGTATGGGATCAGCAAAACCGGGATAATTTTCCACGTCAGTGGTGATGGTCAATTGTCCGCCGGGCTGCATTCCCTGAACCATTATGGGGCTGAGATTGGCACGGGCGGCATAAATGGCAGCCGTATAGCCCGCAGGACCGGAACCGATGATCAGGACTTTTGTGTGATGGGTTTTTGTCATTATTGATTTCCATTGCAATTATACTTCTGCAGAATTTAAGAGATTCTGGCGTAAATTCAACATGAGAATGATAAAAGATTTTTTTTAAAGCTAATATTTCCGGATTACAAATTTTTTATTTGTTAAATTTTATTTTTTGCGTAGTCTTAGGAAGTTTTTTTAAAGGGTGTTCAAGCATTATGAACTGGAAAGATTTTCCGAATCTGAATCGTAAGGGACAAATCCGCTTTTTAACAATGCGCGATGGAACAAAAATACGCACGGCAAGCTGGCCTTCACAGGACAACAGCCGCGCCATCATCGTCCTTGTTAACGGTCACCGGGAGTATATGGAAAAATACTCTGAACTTATTTCAGACCTTCTTATGCGGAATTATGCGGTTTATGCTTTCGACAACCGCGGGCAGGGGCTGTCGGACCGGCTGTTGCCAGACAGACAGAAAAGCTATGCCGAGGACTTTGGGCTTTTCTCGGATGATCTTGATGAATTCATGGCACAAACTGTCATGGCAGACCCGCGAGCGCAGGAATTACCCCGTTATCTGATCAGTCATTCCATGGGGGGGCATATTTGCCTGCGTTATCTGCATGATTTTCCGGGGGCCATAGAAAAGGCGGTGATTATGGCACCAATGGTCGAATTTAATTTGGGAAATTCCATGACAAGAACGGTGCTCAAGTTCTTTATGCGCTGTGCCAGGCGATTGGGCTTTGATAAAAGTTTTGCCATGGGGCAGGGGGCGGCTCATTCCAGGGTGCCGGACCTGGTCAAACAGAAACTGCTGACCCATGATAATGAAAGATATGCTCAGGAGGCTGATATAATTGAAGCCAATCCTGACCTTTATGTGGGCGGAGCAACCTATGGCTGGCTGAATACCGCCCTTGACAGTATTGAAAAGATACATCAGGCGGGTTTTCTGGAGAAAATATCGATTCCGCTTCTGGTTGTTGTCGCCGGAGCTGATCTTGTTGTGGATAGCAAAGCCAGCCGTGACCTGTTATCCGGTTATGATAATATTGATCTTGTGACCATTGAGGGCGCCCGCCATGAAATCTACCGGGAAAGTGATCAATACCGGGATCAGTTATGGCAGAAAATTGATGATTTCCTAAAGTAGGCTGAGAACCTGTTCATGAAGTTCTTGTGTCGCCGAGGCCACGACCTGTCCGCCGTTCGCTGCCGAACCGCCTGTCCAGTTGGTAATAATGCCGCCCGCCCCTTCGACAATCGGGATCAGGGCCTGAATATCATATGGCTCGAGGCCGCTTTCTATAACCACATCAATAAAACCGGCAGCAACCATGGCATAGGCATAACAATCATAGCCGTTCCGTACCAGCCGGACTTTTGCAGCAACCCGTCTGAAGGCCTGTAAATCTTCATCGCAGGCAAAAAACTGGGTTGGGTCCGTTGTGGAGAGGGTGGCCTGTGACAATTCTGTACAGGGCCGGCAACTTATTCTGGTGCCATTAAGGTATGACCCTTCCGGCGTGCCAATATAGCGCTCCTTCAGGTAGGGCTGGTCCAGCATTCCGATGACCGGTCCCCCCCTGTTACCGAGCGCCACCAATGTCCCCCAGGTGGGGATGCCACAGATATAGGCACGAGTGCCGTCAATGGGATCAATGACCCAGGTATGACTGGATTCACTGTTTTGCACTGCGCCATGTTCTTCACCCAGAATATTATGATCAGGATAGGCCTCACTGATAAGGGTGCTGATGACTTTTTCTGATTGCCTGTCGGCCTTGGTCACAGGATCAAAGTTCAACTGAAATTTTTTGCCCTTATTGATGACATCAACGGGCTTTTTAAACATGGGAAGTGTGATTTCCGCCGCCGCATTTGCCAGAATGCCCATAAAATCCACATATTCCCTTACCTCGGATGCGCCGAAGGGTCGATCCATTTCACAGACTCCTCTAGGTTTACAGATACCTCTGTGTCGGATAGTCGATTGTATTTGTCAAGTGGTAAAGGAGCGGCCTGAAATCAGATCCCAATCCTGGGTTTGCCATCACGGGATGGACCGAAGCTTTTTTGCAAAACACTGGTGCTATTTTCAGCGATAGTTATCGCTTCACTCAACAGGCCTAAAATCTTGACGTTATTATCCAATACGGTTTGAGCCTCCGGACGGTCATCCTCCAGAATTTTTGTTGTCCGCAAGAAAATGTCTTTGCGGATAAGTTTCAGCATATCTTCCAGCTTGTAGCCATCAGGGTTTTCGTCGGTTACCAAAAAATGTGTCATTACTACTGCCTATAATATTCAGGAAAAGTCACTGAACAGAATAAGCTCTACAGATTAATAATCGGTAAATTATTTAGCTGACCTTGCGGCTTTCTTGCGCTCGTGCGGAATAAGGTAGCGTTTGCGCAGCCGGATATTTTTCGGGGTCACTTCCACAAGCTCGTCATCATTGATATAGGCAATGGCCTGTTCCAGTGTCAGCCTTTTGGGTGTGGTCAGCTTGATGGCATCATCCTTGCCGGAAGCGCGGATATTGGTCAGTTGTTTGCCTTTGAGAACATTGACGTCAAGGTCATTATCCCGGGCGTGCTCGCCGATAATCATGCCTTCATAAACTTCTTCCTGCGGATCAATCATGATCACGCCCCTGTCTTCCAGATTCCACAGGGCATAAGCGACCGCCTTGCCCATTGCCATGGAAATCAAGACACCGACCCGGCGGCCTGTTATCTTGCCTTTATAGGGGCCATAGCTGTGATAGACCCTGTTCATAATACCGGTACCGCGGGTATCGGTCATGAATTCCCCATGATAGCCAATCAGGCCCCGTGACGGCGCCAGGAAAGTAATACGGGTTTTGCCAACGCCACTGGGGCGCATATCGGTCATTTCAGCTTTGCGCAGGCTCATTTTTTCAACCACGACTCCGGTATATTCATCATCCACATCGATGACAGCTTCCTCAAAAGGCTCTAGCTGCTCACCGGTATCAGGATCAGTCTTATAAATCACCCGGGGGCGGGATATGGAAAGTTCAAAACCTTCGCGGCGCATGGTTTCAATAAGTACACCAAGTTGCAATTCCCCGCGTCCGGCCACTTCAAAGCCATCCTTGTTTTCAGTCTCGGTAATTTTAATGGCCACATTGCCTTCGGATTCCAGCGCCAGCCGGTCACGGATCATGCGGGTGGTGACCTTGGTGCCTTCGCGGCCCGCAAGCGGGCTGTCATTGACGGAAAAACGCATGGACAATGTGGGTGGATCAATGGGCTGTGCTTTTATGGGAACAGTGACTTCGGGCGCACAGAATGTATCGGCCACAGTACCAACTGACAGCCCTGCGATGGAGATAATATCTCCGGCAATGGCCTCATCCACAGGCACCCGGTCCAGTCCCCGAAAGGACATCAGCTTGCTGGCGCGGCCCGTTTCAACCACTTCACCCTTCTGGTTCATAACTTTGATCTTGTCATTGACCATGATCTTGCCGCTTTGGATGCGGCCCGTCACAACCCGGCCCAGATAATTATCCCGGTCCAGCAAAGTTGCCAGCATGGAAAAGGGGGTGTCAATATTTTCCTTGGTCATCACAGAGGGCTTGTCGTAATAATCCAGAATAGTTTCCAGCAGCGGATCAAGATTTTCCCGGGGGCCATCCAGATCAAAGTCCGCCCAGCCATCGCGGCCAGAGGCAAAGAGGGTTGGGAAGTCCAATTGCTCATCATTGGCATCAAGATTGATAAACAGATCAAAAATTTCATCATGAACCGCATCGGGACGGCGGTCAGGTTTGTCAACTTTGTTGATGACCACAACCGGCTTAAGGCCCAGTGCCAGAGCTTTGGCGGTAACAAATTTTGTCTGGGGCATGGGGCCTTCGGCAGCGTCCACCAGCAAAATCACCCCGTCGACCATGCTCAGTATCCGCTCCACCTCGCCGCCAAAATCCGCATGGCCCGGCGTATCAACAATATTGATCCGGTGTTTCCGCCATTCAATGGAGGTGCATTTGGCAAGAATGGTAATACCACGTTCTTTCTCAAGATCACCGGTATCCATGGCCAGTTCATCAACCCGCTGATTTTCCCGAAAAGTTCCGGCCTGGCGAAAAAGCGTATCCACCAATGTGGTTTTCCCATGATCAACATGGGCGATGATAGCAATATTACGTAGTGACATTTGATTTACCTTGGATTATGGGCCTGAATACCGTACAAACAGGCGAAAAATTCGGCACACTATACTGCCATTATATATAATGTCCATGTGAATCTAATATTGAGGAAATTTCCATGAAAGCGATGATAGTCAAAGAGTGCGGGCCATTGGAAAACCTGATGCTGGAAACGGTTGCAGACCCGGTTGCGGGTGACAATGAGGTTGTGATTGATGTGAAGATCTGTGCGGTTAATTTTGCCGACAGCCTGATGGTCGAAGGCACTTATCAGGTCAGGCCGCCATTGCCCTTCAGCCCGGGGGTGGAGGTGGCCGGTATTATTTGTGAAATTGGCACTAATATTACTGGCTGGAAAGTGGGCGACAGGGTGCAGGCCCTGACCAATTGGGGTGGTTTTGCGGAAAAGGTGGCGGTTGCCACCGAGGCATTATGTCCGTTGCCGGAAAAGATGACCTATGTGGATGCGGCAGCCTTTGTGGTGGCTTATGGCACCTCTCATGTGGCGCTGGATTACCGGGCGAAGCTGCAAAAGGGAGAATGGCTGGTGGTCAATGGTGCCGGGGGCGGGGTCGGCCTGACCGCCGTTGAAATCGGCCATATGTTAGGGGCGCGGGTAATTGCCACGGCAGGGTCCGATGAAAAACTTGCCCTTGCCCGCACCAGGGGTGCCGAATTCACCATCAACTATAAAACCGAAGACCTGCGGGGAAAAATTAAGGAATATACCGGCGGCAAGGGTGCCAATGTGGTCTATGATCCTGTGGGCGGCGATGTCTTTCGCCAAAGCTTTCGCGCCATGGCCCCGGAAGGCCGGATGCTGGTGATCGGTTTTGCCAGCGGTGATATCCCGCAGGTTCCCGCCAATCATCTTCTGGTCAAGAATATAGAACTGATCGGCTTTTACTGGGGAGCCTACCGGGACTTCAAGCCGGAAATATTACAGGAGTCCGGCAGACAGCTATTTGACTGGTACAGGCAGGGAAAAATTTCCCCCCATATCAGTGCAACTTTCCCGCTGGAGAAAACAGTTGATGCCATCCGCGCATTGCGTAATCGCACATCGTCTGGAAAAGTGGTTGTTACCATGACTTGACTTTCGGAAATGAAAAATGTTACCCATGAGTAAGATAATCACTGATGATCAGAGGGAAATATGCAGGAAATCCTGACAAGGCTTGAAGAAAAGCGCAATGAGGCACGGCTTGGCGGGGGACAGCGCCGGATAGATATTCAGCATAAAAAGGGCAAACTCACCGCTCATGAACGTATAGAAATTCTGCTCGATCCTGATAGTTTTGATGAATATGACATGTTTATGGAACACCGCTGTGTCGATTTTGGCATGGAAGGACAAAAGATATCCGGCGACGGTGTTGTTATAGGTTCCGGTACCATCAATGGTCGTCTGGTCTATGTTTTCAGCCAGGATTTTACCGTATTCGGCGGCTCGCTTTCGGAAACACATGCGGAAAAGATCTGTAAAATTATGGATATGGCCATGAAAGTAGGGGCACCTGTCATCGGCCTTAATGACAGTGGCGGGGCGCGTATACAGGAAGGAGTCGCGGCATTGGCCGGATATGCCGACGTCTTTCAGAAAAATGTTATGGCGTCCGGTGTGATCCCGCAAATTTCTGTCATCATGGGGCCTTGTGCCGGCGGGGCGGTTTACTCCCCGGCCATGACCGATTTTATTTTCATGGTCAAGGACAGTTCTTATATGTTTGTCACTGGCCCGGATGTGGTGAAGACGGTGACCAATGAGACCGTGACACAGGAAGAACTGGGCGGTGCCATCACCCATACCACAAAATCCAGCGTTGCTGATATTGCTTTTGATAATGATGTGGTGGCGCTGAAGCAGGTGCGAAGGCTCATAGATTTACTGCCCGCCAATAATAAGCAAAAACCGCCGAAATTTCCCACCTTTGATGACCCTGACCGGGAAGACGCGTCACTGGATACACTGGTTCCGGCCAATCCCAACAAACCCTATGACATGTATGAGTTGATAAACAAAGTTATCGACGAGGGGGATTTCTATGAAATACAGCCGGATTATGCCAAAAACATTATAACCGGTTTTGGCCGCATTGAGGGGAAGACCGTTGGTCTTGTCGCCAATCAGCCAATGGTTCTGGCGGGATGCCTGGATATTAACGCTTCTCGCAAGGCGGCGCGCTTCGTGCGCTTCTGTGACTGTTTCAATATTCCCATCGTCACCTTTGTCGATGTGCCGGGGTTTCTGCCGGGCACGCAACAGGAATATAACGGTATTATCAAGCAGGGGGCCAAGTTGCTGTTTGCTTATGGTGAGGCAACGGTGCCCAAAATAACCATTATCACCCGCAAGGCTTACGGCGGGGCTTACGATGTGATGGCGTCAAAACATCTGCGCGGCGATTTGAATTTTGCCTGGCCAACGGCGGAAATTGCGGTGATGGGGGCCAAGGGCGCAGTAGAGATTATTTTCCGCGCTGATATTGGCGATGATGAGAAAATTGCAGCCCGGACAAAAGAATATTCCGATAAATTCGCCAATCCTTTTGTGGCTGCGGGCCGGGGATATATTGATGATATTATCATGCCCCATGCCTCCCGCCGTCGTATTGCCCGGGGGCTGCGTATGCTGAAGAATAAAGATATTAGCAACCCGTGGAAAAAACACGATAATATTCCGTTATAAAGAGCAAAAACATGTTTTCAAAAATCCTGATTGCCAACCGTGGTGAAATTGCCTGCCGGGTCATAAAGACAGCCCGCACAATGGGCATTAAAACCGTGGCGGTCTATTCCGATGCCGATGTGGATGCCCTGCATGTTCTGATGGCTGATGAAAAGGTTCATATTGGGGCATCTCCGGCGGCGAAAAGCTATCTGATTGGCGACAAGATTATTGCGGCGGCAAAACAAACCGGTGCAGAGGCCATTCATCCCGGCTATGGCTTCCTGTCTGAGAATGCCGGTTTCTGCGAAAAACTTAAAGCCGAGGGCATTGTCTTCATCGGCCCGGATGTCAAGGCCATCGGCATTATGGGCGATAAGATTGAATCCAAGAAATTTGCTGCAAAAGCGAGCGTTAACACGGTTCCGGGCAGTCTCGAAATTATCAGGGATTCAGGTCATGCGGTAAAAATTGCCACTGAAATTGGCTATCCGGTGATGATCAAGGCCTCTGCGGGTGGCGGCGGCAAGGGAATGCGGGTGGCCTATGATGACAGGCAAGCCGTAGAGGGCTTTGCGTCCGCTACCAATGAGGCCGTATCCAGTTTTGGCGATGATCGCATATTCATTGAAAAATTTATTGAACAGCCGCGCCATATTGAAATTCAGGTGCTGGGTGACAGCCATGGTAACGTGGTTTATCTGGGTGAGCGGGAATGTTCCATTCAACGCCGCCATCAGAAAGTCATTGAAGAGGCGCCAAGCCCGTTTCTTGATGAGGCGACTCGAAAACAAATGGGCGAGCAGGCGGTGGCCCTGTCCAGAGAGGTGGATTACCAGTCGGCGGGAACCGTTGAATTTATCGTTGATAAAAACCGTAATTTTTATTTTCTGGAAATGAATACCCGGCTTCAGGTCGAGCATCCTGTGACCGAATTGATCACGGGAATTGATCTGGTAGAACAGATGATCCGCGTGGCATATGGTGAAAAGCTGTCCATGACACAGGATGACATTAAGCTTAACGGTTGGGCCATGGAAGCACGAGTTTATGCCGAAGACCCCCTGCGTGGCTTCCTGCCGTCCATTGGGCGGGTGGTGAAATATTCGCCGCCGGAAGAAAGTGACAATGTGCGGGTGGATACGGGTATCTATGAAGGGGCTGAAATCAGCATGTATTATGACCCGATGATCGCCAAGCTTATTACTTATGGCGAGGACAGGGATCAGGCCATTCAGCATATGAGACAAGCCCTTGATCGCTATTACATCCGGGGTCTGGGCCATAATATTGCTTTCCTTGCCGATGTATTGAACAGCAAACGCTTTCAGTCCGGTGACATCACCACCAATTATATTGCCGAAGAATATCCGGATGGCTTTAACGGCGGCGTGCTGACCCCCGAGAGCCAAAAAATTATGATAGCCGCCGCACAAACCATCCATTCCTTCGAAATGGGTCGTCAGTCCCATATCTCTGACAAGATGAATGCGGATGCGCCGGATTATAAAGATAGCTGGGTGATCACCATTGGCGGCGAGAATTACGACTCTTCCTTCTTTGCCACCGAAGACGGTTGCGCCATATTATGCAATGGCGAAACCCATACCGTATTGAGTGACTGGTTCCCGGGAAAGCCCTTTTTTGAAGGCAACATCAATGGTAAGGATGTTTGTGTTGAAGTTGATAAACTACTTGATGGTTATCTTCTAAGCTATAATGGTATATCAGAAAAGGTTCATGTGCGTACCCCACGGGAAGCATCCCTTGCGGCTCTGATGCCGGAAAAAATACCCCCTGACATGTCTGCTTTTCTGCTTTGTCCCATGCCGGGTCTTATTGTCTCCCTTGATGTGGCTGAGGGTGATGAAGTCAAGGCAGGTCAGGCTCTTTGTGTGGTGGAAGCCATGAAAATGGAAAATATCCTGCGGGCTGAAAAGGATGCGGTGATTAAAAAAATCTCCGTCAGGGCCGGAGACAGCCTGGCGGTTGATGACGTGATTATCGAATTCGACTAAACCAACATTCTGACCTTAGTATCCATCAGGATTTCTAGACTGCCAGTTCCAGGCGTGACGGAGCATGTCTTCCAGAGTGCGGATTGCTGTCCAGTCGAGTTCTTTTTTCGCCAGTCCGGGGTCTGCGTAACAGGTGGCGATGTCGCCATCCCGGCGGGGGGCCATGCGGATCGGAATTTTAATGCCGTTGACCTGCTCGAATGCCTTGACCATTTGCATGACGCTATAGCCTGTGCCTGTGCCCAGATTATAGGTGACAAGGCCCGGATTTGTCCTGAGCTTATCAAGTGCTTTCAGATGGCCCAGTGCCAGATCAACCACATGAATATAATCGCGCACCCCGGTGCCGTCCGGCGTTGGATAATCATTGCCGTAAACCGAAAGTTCTTTTAGTTTGCCTGTGGCCACCTGACAGATATAGGGCATGAGGTTGCCCGGTATGCCAGTGGGGTCTTCCCCGATCAGACCACTTTCATGGGCACCAACGGGGTTAAAATAACGCAGTCTGGCAATATTCCACTGCGGGTCGGCCCTGGCCATATCCGCCAAAATCTCTTCAATCATCAGTTTTGAACGGCCATAAGGATTGGTGGTGTTGCCGGTGGGGAAGTCTTCCCGGATGGGGACGGTGGCCGGGTCGCCGTAAACAGTTGCGGATGAGCTGAACACAAGAGTACGAACCTCATGTTTTTCCATCACCTGACAGAGTGTTACGGTGCCAACTATATTATTCTGGTAATAGGTGAGGGGCTTTAATACACTTTCACCCACAGCCTTCAAGCCGGCGAAATGAATAACGGCATCAAATTTCCGGGCAGAGAAAATTTTATCCAGTTCGGTTCGGTCCAACACATCACCCCTGTGAAAAGTCAGGCTGTTCCGGCCGGTAATATTTTTTACCCGGTGGAGGGGCTCTTCACATGAATTGCTCAGGTTATCAATTACCGTCACATCATGACCGGCCTGTAACAGTTCCAGCACTGTATGGCTTCCAATATAGCCTGAACCGCCTGTGACCAGTATTCTCATCTCTGTTCCGTTTTATTGTTCACTGATCCTAAGTAGCGGACAAGTTTTACAGATATATTAAGAAAGCACAAGAAAGCCTAAAGAATTTCGGTTTTATTCAGGCTGAGCCGATGATAATCTTCCATCACAGGGCGGAACTGATCCGGGATAGGGATGGCCTTGAAATAGGTGCAGTCGGTCAGGCAATAGGTAAAATTAGCCACAAAGCAATCGTTACCGTCCTCATCACGGCCATGAAGCTGAAAAACAACCGATGAATTGCCAACCCGTGTGATCAGTAATGTGATATGGGCCATTCCCCGGGCAAGGGGGCCGGTCATATTCATGTCAATATTGACCATAGGCGTGCCGATGCGCCTCTTATCCACCATATCAAACCAGTCAATATTCAGATATTGTCTCTGCCATGCATCGATAGCTTCCATGCAATAGTCAAAGAAACGTACCGTATAAACAATGCCGACCGCATCGGTATCGCCAAACTGAATTTGACGTTTGTATATGAACAAGTCTTGCATGAGGGCCCTGAATTTATTTTATCTGGAATGATTATAAACTATCCGGGGAGTGATCACAATCATTTAATATGTAAAATAGTACCACAATGCGTTATTCCATATTTTGGCCATGAATGGCGGCCCCGATAGCGCCCGAGTATTGGGTATTAGGGGCAAGAATTGTTTTTATCTTCGGGTTGGATTCAGCAAGTTTTTCGGTGAACATTTCAACCAGTTTTGGGTGAAAGCGCAGAACTCCGCCGGAAAATACCACAATGTCCGTGGTGATGGTTGTCATTTCCATGACCCTTTTGACTACTGAGCTATAGAGGGCGTAGATGATATTTTCGACCCGCTCGCCATTCATCAGAACCTTGATCACCTCTTGTCCTGAGAAGACCGTGCAATAGCTGTTGAGGGACAGTTCCTTGTCGTTGTCACTGGCGAGAGCGGTCATATGGGCCAGGGGGACTTCGAGCCGATGACCCAGTTCCTCGATATAGGCTCCGGTTCCGGCGGCACATTTACGGTTGATGATAAATTGATCCACCTTGGCGTGATCTATGCAGATAATTTTGGAATCCTGCCCGCCGATATCAATGATGCTATAGGCATTATTCAGATTAAGCTGGTTCTGGACGCCAATGTAATGGGCTTTGATCTCGGTCAGGGCACCATGGGCAAAGCTGATATATTTCCGGCCATATCCGGTGGCGATAACCCTGTGCCCGGGTTTGATTTCATCGCTGTCAGGGGACACAAAAGGAGTCAGGTCACCTTCTTCACCGGACAGCGCATGACGCACATGATCCTGCAAAGGAAACAGGGTTTTCTGCTTGCGTTTCAGCAATAGTTTGCCTGCCCTGTCAAGCGCGACAACCTTGATTTCCGAACTGCCGCAGTCTACCCCCCAGTATATGTCATCTGTTGTCATCAGATCGTCTCCAGAAAGGCTTCAATCAGGGTGGTTGCCCCTTCATCGGAATAACAGCGCAGATCACAAAGGTCGCCGTCAATGATGATGGTCGGGATGCCTTTTTCCCTGAGCTTTTTCGGCAGATTATAATAGGCGTTGCTGTTATTGGGACAGGTGCGGGCGGCCAGAAAGATCACTCCGTCAATTTTGAAATCCCGTACCATTGTTTCGATATAATCTTCTTTATATTTATCGTTGCGATTGATGAATATTTTGATATAGGCCCGGGCCATGCTCGGCAGGGGATCACCCGGGTCAAAATCAGAAAAAATCCAGCTGTTGCAATAGGTTGAGGCGACGACACAGGCGTGGTTTTCATTGAAAGTATTGGACAGGGCGCGCAGCCGTCCCCAGACGGGCATCCCGTCCCAATAGATGCGCTTGCCTTCTTTTTCAACGGCGGCATAATTTTTGGCGACCTTTTGTTTCAGCTCCGCCAGCAGATTCTGATAATAATCCACCGCAACCTGCGTGCCGCGCAGGACCACGATCGGCCCCATATAGATGGTGGCATCAAAGAATGTCATGGGGCTTGGGGTCGCCTGTGCCGTATCCAGAACCTCTGACCAGAGATTTGTTGCTTTCAGAGACAGGGCAACGGTTTCTTCCAGTCTTTCAGGGTTCATAGGCGCCCCCGTGACAGGTTCCAGAAAAGTGATCAACTCTTCAAACTGCTGCGCGACATCGTCGATATATTCCTGTTTTATATCCGGCACATTGGTGGGCGGATGGATGCCGAAAATGGGGCAGTCAAATTCCGTGGCGTAATATTCAAACCAGTGCATAACGTCCTTGCATTGGTTGGTATTATAGACCAGCACATCGGGATGGGGGACTTTTTCAATACCAAAAGCTTTCGTCAGCGGGGTAATGCCCTTCATATAGGCCCCCACATCGGAGGTCAGGTAACTGCATATCTCCGGCGAATAGCCGTTGGCATTGGCCACCGGGATAGTATCCATGCAAACCCGTGTCGCCCCCAGCATGGCCCCGTGATTTTCCGGGAAAAACACCTCAAAACCCATAGCACGCAATATTTCCGCCGGACCGACAGAGGTACACCAGGCCACCTTGCGTGCGGGGTCTTTAGATGCGGCATCCAGATCAAGGAAATAGTCTTTCATCGCATTGGTCATGTTTGGTCCTTTAAGATGCTGTTCACACCGCGCCGGATAAAGACCGGTATCATGCTTTTCCTGTAGGCGCGGGGAAAGAAATCCTGATTGTAGGTTTTGCCAAAATCTGCAGCCTGTTTGCTGATGTTTGAAACCATATCGTCAAATGTATTATAATCATCCAAATTTGCCCTGAAAACCCCGGGACGTGTGTTCACTCCGGTCAGGGCAACGCTTAAGTCCTTATCCGTGATCCTGACCGCAACACCGAGCGAAGGAAAATCAAGGGCATTGCGGATAGCAAGCTTTTCATAATGAAGGCCGGTATTTTCAGGAATTTCCACTTCAAGAGTGGTAATCACTTCACCGGGTTCTATGCTCTTGCTGTCAATGCCGTCATTGAGATACAGATCACCCAGCTTGATTTTTCGCGGTCCTTTTGGTCCCGCAATGGTGATCTTTGTATTCAGCAGCAGCAATATGGGGGCCGTGTCGGAGACAAAGCGGGCCTGACAAAGCACTTCATCACCGCGCCGGGCACTTTTCACCAGATGACAGACATCACCATCTGCCTTGAAGCAGGGGCTATGGCATTCCCGGTTGATGCTGCTCTGATTGATATAAATACAGCGGTTATCAACCATGATGTTACCACCGATGGTGGCCCGGTTGCGAATCTGGGGGCTGGCAACCTTACGAGTCGCATGGGCCAATGCGGGCAGATATATGCGGGTCAGCTCATGATTTGCAATGGTGCTGAGTGTAGTCAGGGCACCAATAGTAATGTAAAATCCTTCCTTTTTTACATTATGTAAGTCTTTTAACCCATTGAGACTAATAAATTTATCAATTTTGAAAGATTGAGTTTTTAGCTTGGGAATGAGGGCGGTGCCGCCAGCGGAAAAGGTAAATTCATGGCCTTTCTCCTGATAATCTTTCACCAGATCATTCAGATGTTCAAGGCTTGTGGGTCTGACAAAGTCAAAATTTTCCAAAAGCAAGCTCATGATTTTATCCCTCCTTTTCTTTCCAAAGCCGCCAATACCCGGTCAGGACGCATGGGCAGTTGGGTCAGGCGGATGCCGACCGCATCATAAACCGCATTGGCAATGGCGGGAATGATCGGAGCCAATATGCCTTCTCCGGCTTCCTTGGCGCCGAACGGCCCTTCGCTGTCATCGCTGTAGCAGGGGACGATATCCACTTCCGGCTGTTCAAAAGCGGACGGGATTTTATACTCAAGGAATGACGGGTTCTGGGTTGCACCATTGTCATATATCATTTCTTCCATTAAAGCCTGACCAAGCCCCATATGAATGCAGCCTTCAATCTGTCCATTGACCGCCAACGGGTTCAGGGGAAAGCCACAGTCATGGGCGCAGGTGGCCTTATCCACCTTGATAAATCCGGTTTCCGGGTCAACGGTAACCTCGACAATGAAGGCGGTGAAGCTGTAGCTCGGGCTAAGCCCGGCACCGGAGCCTTTAAAGCTGCCGCCCATTTTAGGAGCCTTATAAGTGCCGCTAGTCTGCAGAATACCGTCAGATTCAAGAGCCTTTTCCACAGCTTCCGGAAAGCTCACACTGGCATTATGTTTTTCGGACCGGATCAGGCCGTCTTCGAAGATGAAACCATCGGAATAATCGGGATTTGGCCCGAGGAACCCCTGTTCAAAGTCCGGCTTACGCCCGCCCTGACGGAAAAAATCATCCGGCTTGCCCGGTCTGTCATATTTTGGCGGGATCATTTCCAGCAACTCACAGGCCGCCTCCACCAGCAGCCTGCGCATACGGATGGCCGCATTGCGGCTGGCATTGCCCGCCATGAAGGTGACGCGGGAACTATAGCTGCCCAGATCAACGGGGGTTGTCCGGGTGTCGGCACTGATAACCTTGATATTTTCCAGTGGCTGGCCAAGCACTTCGGCGGCCATCTGGGCCAGCATGGTATCACTGCCCTGTCCAATGTCTGCGGCCCCGGAATAGACCGTCACCCCGCCGTCATGGTCAATGGTGATCCTGACCGTGGAGGCCGGTAGTTTATTCCAGTGTATGGGCAAGGCGCTGCCGGAGATAAAGAAACCACAGGCCACACCAATTCCCTTGCCAAAGGGCAGCTTGCCATGTTTTTCTTTCCAGTTGGTGCGTTTGATGGCCTCACTCAGACCATTGCGTAGACCAACTGACGTCACCCGGTACTCATTGGTGGTCAGGGTGTTCTCCTTATGGATCATATTGAGCCGCGTTTCCGCCGGATCCATTTTCATTTCCGTGATTGCCATATCCAGCAATACCTCACTGGCAAAGCGCGGGTTAACCCCGCCGTGACCACGCATGGCCCCGCACATGGGCTTGTTGGTATATAGCCGGTTCACATGAAAGCGGAAATTGGGCACTTTATAGGGGCCTTGCAGCAGAACCCCGTTGTAATAGGTGGTGACGATGCCAAAACTGCCGTATGCGCCGCCGTCGATCAGCGTATCCAGCCCCAGAGCGGTAATGCCTTTGTCTTTGCTGAACCCCAGTTTCATGGTCAGGTCGGTCTGGTGCCGCCCGTGGTGGCTAAAAAATACTTCTTCCCGGCTGAATTTCACTTTTACATTGCGCCCCAGATCAAGGGCAAATTTCGCCGCAATCATTTCATGGGGGAAGGGGTCGCTCTTGCCGCCAAAACCGCCGCCCAGATGGGGCTTGATGATACGGATGTTATGTTCGGGTATCTCCAGCACCTCGGCCATGGCCATATGAAGATAATGAGGCACCTGGGTGGCGGAATAGACAGTGATATTGCCCCTATTGTCAATCTCGACCTGAGTGGCGTGTGGCTCGGTGAAGGCATGGTTGATGGAGGCAAAGCGGAAACGTTTCTCCACCACCACATCGGCATCTTTGAACCCCTGAGCCATGTCGCCAAATTCCTGCACAACCTTCTTATGCAGGTTATTTTTCTTGCCAAGTTTCGGATGCAGGGGGCGGTCCGTGGGCTTTAAGGCTTTTTTGCTGTCAAAWACGCCTTCGGTCGGCTCATATGTTACCTGGATCAGGTCCAGAGCCTTAAGGGCAATCTCTGCGGTTTCTGCGGCAACGGCGGCCACTGGCTCACCCTCATAACGCACCACGTCGCGGGCGATGGCTGGCTCATCCTTGCTTATGGTCAGCACGCCAAAGGTATTTTTGAAATCCGCTCCTGTCAAAACGCCTTTCACCCCATTCAGAGCCAGTGCGTCACTAACATCCAGCGACAGGATATTGGCCGATGGGTGAGGGGAGCGCAGGATTTTAATGGTCAGCGGATTATGGAGGCGAATATCGTCGGTATAGAGCGCCTGTCCCATGACCTTGGCCCGTGAATCTATCAGGGGGACCGGCTTGCCGATGATTTTATAACCTTTGTCGGGTGCATTAACCATGTTTCGCTTTCCTCATCTTTGAGGCCGCACTGTGTATGGCTTTTTCGATGCTGTTATAGCCGGTGCAACGGCAGACTGTGGCGGAAATACATTCTTTCACCTCATCGTTACTGGGATTATCATTATTTTCCAGCAGATGAACGCCGTTAATCACCATGGCCGGGGTGCAGTATCCGCACTGAATGGCGCCCTTTTCAATCATGGCTTCCTGAACCGGGTGCAGGTGGTTGCCCTTGGCAATGCCTTCAATGGTGGTGATTACGCGACCCTCGACTTCCCGTGCCAGCATGATGCAGGACAGCATGGGCACACCGTTGATCATGACCGTGCAGCAGCCACATTCGCCGCTGTCACAGCCGTTCTTTGTGCCCGTCAGATCGATCTCATCGCGCAGAAAGTCCAGAAGGGTCATGGTGGCGGGGACCGCTTTGATATGGCTCACGCCGTTTATGGTCAGTTTTAATATATTCACAGCGATAACAATCCACAGCTTTTGCCGCCGTCCACATGAATGATCTGCCCGTTGATGAACTGGGCATCCCCGGACGAGAGGAAGCATACGGCGGCGGCAATATCATCAACCGACCCCATCTTGCCCGTGGGCTGCATACGCAGCAGCCGGGCGAGGGCTTCTTCGGGCATGCTTTTAGTCATAGAGGTTTCGATCAGGCCGGGAGCCACTGCATTGACATTGATCTGAAACCGGGCCAGTTCCAGTGCCAGGGTTCGGGTCAGGCTGACCAGCCCGCCCTTGCTGGCAGAATAATTCGCCTGGCCAATATTGCCGAGCCACGAACGGGAGACAATATTGACAATCTTGCCGCTATTCTGTGCCTTCATGATGTCAAACACAGCCTGACAGCAGAGGAAGGGGCCTTTCAGGTTCACATCCATAACCTTGTCCCAGTCGTCCTCGCTCAGGCGGGCCAGGAAACCGTCACGGATGATGCCCGCGTTATTGACCAGAATATCAACGGTACCAAAAGTATCTTTGGCCTGTTCAATCATGGAAAAGACCTGATCTTTCTTGGAAACATCTGCCGCGACACACAGGGTTTCTGTGTTCAGTTCCCCTGATATGTCTTTCAGGCAATCCTCATTTATATCCACAAGGACCAGCTTTGCCCCTTCACGGGCGAGGCGTTTGGCGATTGCGGCCCCAATGCCCTGTCCGGCACCTGTGACCACGGCTATTTTATCCTGAAAGCTCATACTCTATGCTCCTGTAAATTCTGGTTTGAAGCCTTTGACAACGCTGGTCAGACCCTGAAGGGCATCGGCGGTGGCAAATATTTCCTGTAATCCGGCAAGCTCCATCTTCAGGCCTTCTTCGAGGGAGACTTCCGCGCCGTCATCCATCAATTTCATGGCGGTTCTAAGTGCGATAGGGGCCTTGCGGGACAGGACTTTGACATAGGGGTGATCGGCGGTGAATGTGCCATCAAAATCTGCGAATAAGGCTTCGGTTTCACTTTGATCTGTCTTGCCGGCCTGTTTATCACCAAGGGTAATATCTGACAGGTCATACATGTCATAAAGCGGGTCAATCACCTGATCAATCAGACCATATTCATATGCTTTTTCTGCGTTCAGAAACTGGCCGGTTGCCACCAGAAACTTGGCCAGTCCCTTGCCGATCAGACGCCCCGTGCGCTGGGTACCACCAAGGCCGGGGTATATGCCGATGCCGGTCTCCGGGAAGGCAATGACAGTATTTTTGGTGCCAATGCGCTCATCACAGGCCAGCGCAAGCTCCAGCCCGCCGCCCAAAGTCAGCCCATCGACAAAGGCGCAGGTGGTCTTGTCGGAGTTTTGGATTCTTGCCAATACTTCCTGGCCAAATTCTGTAAACTTCTGGATGCGGTCAATGTGGTTGGCGGCGATGCCATCAAGGAAAAACTTGATGTCGGCCCCGGCAACAAATGCCTTGCCCTGACCCAGAATATAGATGGTTTTAATATCCGGGTTCCGGTCAAGCTCGCGGAATGATTTATCCAACTGACTGACCACAAGTTCCCCAAGGGCATTCATGCGGTCCGGCAGGCTGAAGATGACAAAGCCTGTATCTCCTCTGATTTTGGCCTGCACCCATTCAAGCTCAACAGGATCATTGCTGCCAAAGGCAAATTCCGGCATGGGCATCTGCCATTTTGAGAACAGGTCCTTGACCATGGCACCGACTTTTTCAACACCGATCATATTCATCAGCTCAAAGGGTCCTTTCGGCCAGCGCAGCCCCGCACGGGTGCCAAGATCGTTAGAGGTGGCGTCAATCACGCCTTCACCAACCATCTGGGCCGCAATGCCGAGGGAGGATGCGATCAAGCGTGACGTCACGACATTCTCGTTGTTTTCACCATTGTTCAGGAGTGTGGTATCTGCTTCGTCCCACAGATTGCCTGAGGCCACCTGATCGCATAATATATGGGATGGCCGGTAAAAATCGCCCAGCTTGCCCGCCAGCCCGTCTGCGGCGTGCATGGCAATGGGAACCCCGGTGGCATTCATCAGGGCGAACGGCCCCATGCCGATACCAAAGACCCTGCGGGCAACCTCATCAATGAATTTAATGCTGCCGAAGCCTTCTTCCAGCAACCGCGCCCCTTCATTAAGCCACGGCACAAAGAAACGGTTGATGGCAAAACCGGGCGCATCCCTGACGATGATCGGTATCTTGCCGTGATAGGCATAGAAATTCACCAGTTCTTCCACAAGATTTTCATCGGTCAGAGGGCCGGGGATGACCTCGACCAGCTTGTTTTTAGCCGCATGGTAGAAATAATGCACGCCAACGATCCTTTCAGGATGGCGGGCACCCTGGGCAATGTCGCCGATCAGAAAAGATGAGGTGTTGGAGGCAATGATACAATTCGGACGGAGGATATTTTCCAGATTCCTGAACAAATCCTGTTTTACTTGCAGGTCTTCGAAGATGGCTTCAACCACAAGGTCAGTATCCTTCAGGGCAGACTGATCAGTGGAGCAGGTGAGGTTTGACATGATATTTTCAAACTGTTCCTCGCTGATGATGCGCCGTTTCATGGCCTCACCCAGTGAATCCGCGATGGTTTGGCGCCCGCGCTCGGTACTCTCCGCTGATTGGTCCAGCAGAGTGACCGGCAATCCTTTCATCAGGAAATGCTGGGCAATGGCGGACCCCATGGTTCCGGCGCCGACAACGCCAATATTTTCAATCTTTCTCATTTTGAGCTTTCTGTGGTTTTAATCAGGTTATAAATGATCGGGATCATGGTGACTTCGACCCCGTATTGTTCGGCATAGCGGGCCAACCTGCCGCACATATATTCGTTTTCGGTAACCTTGCTGTTTTCGATGTCAATCAGGATTGACGGCTTGTGATTGCCGCCTTTCTCAAGGTAGCTGAGCGCATCATCAAGGAATTCATCCTTGATCGGGATATTCATGGCCTGGGCGATGCGGATGCCTTCGTTAATGATCTGGGCCACCATTGATTTCATATAATCACGGCCCATGATATTGCTCATGGTATGGCGGGTGAGGGCGCAGAGACTGCCAAGGGATGAATTGAGCAGAGCTTTTTTAAAGACCTCTGTCCGGTAATCTGCGCGAACTTCAAGGCACGTCCCGGCTTCTGTGAAGTCGGCGGCGATCCGGTGAATGATCTTCTCATCAACATCCGGCATCAGGGACAGATAATGGCACATGGCAAAGCTGACACGGACCACATTCTCGGATGACTTGCCGCAACCCATATTCACTGACATGCGCAGGGTATGGCCGGGACCAAAGACGTCGCTGATCTGATGCTCTGTATCCAGCCCGTTCTGGCAGGACAGAAATATGATATCTTTCCTGTAATTAAGGGCTTTGATGGTTTTTAAAATGCCGGGGGACTGGGAGCTTTTGGTGCAGATGAGGATAACTTCCATGCCCGTATCAAGAAATTCCTGCATGTCATTATAAAGCTCAGTGACATCTGCCGAGGCATTCAGTTCGCCCTTGATCACCAGCGGATGGCCCCGCATGGCAATGCGAACCGTCGGGTCCCGGTACAGCACAGAAACCCGGTGGCCGCTTTGTGCCAGATGGGCGGCGAAAACGCGGCCCACTGGTCCAAATCCTATGATGCCATAATGGGTTTTCATATCTTTCAGTCCAATTCTATTACGTAAGCGTCAGCGGGAAGATTGTTGTAATCCTCATTCTGCATGGCTTCGATGTAGGTTTTGTATTTCTGCTCGATACTGCGCGGAATTAATTTAAAGGACGGGGTAAGCTCATTTTCCTCCAGTGATAATTCGCGCTGGATAACCAGAGCCTTGCCGATAGGCTCGAACCCGGTCAGCTGATAGGTATTAATCTCATCAACACAGCTTGAGAGGCAGCTTGACAGGCTGGCGCAACTACCGGGGAATTCGCAGCCCGGATCATCCTGTTGATTTCGCACACTGGCGGCCATCAATTCTGAGTTCGGGAAAACCAGCATGAAAGGATTTTTCTGGCCAGAGCCAAAAACATAGGCGTATTTGACAAATTTGCATCTTCGGCAGACATTTTCCTCAATATTGGACGGAAAGAGCTTTTCGCCGTTGCTGAGCTTGAACATTCTTTCCTTGCGGGAGATGATTTTAACACCTTCGGGGTTAATCTCGCCAATATCGCCGGTATGAAACCAGCCGCCTTCGGAAAAAGCCTTTGTT
>NVTJ01000016.1 GCA_002401545.1 Alphaproteobacteria bacterium | reverse complement strand
TTTTAAATAGACTGGCTTGTGATATTGCTGGAGAAAACGCTCGACTTTTGATTTTTACTATCTGTATAGTGCTGTCATGAGTGACAGAAACCCATTGACCATGTCTGATATTGCCAAGTTGGCGCAGGTATCAGAATCCACCGTTTCGCGCGGGCTTCGCAATGATCCGCTGGTTAATGAAAAAACCCGCGAAAAAGTTCAGAAGATCGCGCGTGAACATAATTATCAAATCAATGAGAGCGCCCGGAATTTAAGACTTAGAAAATCCCACACCATTGCCGTTGTCATGTTGTTGGATACTGAATCAGGTCAGGCTATTTCCGATCCGTTTCTGCTTGGTTTATTGGGTAATGTGGCTGATGAACTTTCTAAAGTTGGTTACGATCTGCTTTTGTCTACGCCGCTGGCTCAAGGCGATGAATTGACCCCTAATTATCTGGAGTCAAAACGTGCTGACGGCATGATTCTCATTGGTGAGGGAGATCATGGTAAAAATATAAATTCGTTGGCCGGAAGCCGTAAACCCTTCGTTGTCTGGGGAGCCTATCAGCCCGGACAAAATTACTGTACGGTTGGCAGTGATAATAAAAAAGGGGCCTATATGGCGGTGAAACATCTCATTGACACCGGTCATCGCCGCATTGCCTTCTTTGGGAACAGCATATATCCTGAAATCGAACAGCGTTTGGAAGGCTACAGGCAGGCTCTGACCGAAGCGGGTCTTGATCTGGATGAAGATCTTCTTATTACGACAGCTTTCTCAAGCCGGGGTGGTTATGCTAAAACCCGGGATGAATTGCTGGGTAAAAAGCAATCCTTTGACGCTATTTTTACGGTCAGCGATGCCATTGCCATGGGGGCCATCAAACAGCTTAAGGAGAAGAATATCAGGGTTCCTGAAGATGTGGCAGTAAGCGGGTATGATGATATCCCCATATCTGCTTTTTGCACACCCGCCCTGACCACCATTCGACAAAATACAGAAGAGGCCGGACGTCATCTTGTCAAATGTTTAATGGACCAACTGGCGGGCAAGAAAGCTAAATCCATCATACTGGATACGGAGCTTATCATCCGCCAATCCAGTGGCGGACAGCCTGACCCTTAGCTTTCCCGGATGACAAGACCACCAAAAGCAGGAAGGGCTACTTTGCCGTCCTCGCTATAGTCACCGCTACCAAATAGTGCTTCTTTGCCTGTGATGGCAAGCGGGTTAGATATTTTATTTCCGCTTAAATTAAAAATGCAAACCAGTGTTTCGCCTTCATATGTGCGGCGGAAGGCAAGAATGGGTTCTGGCGTTTCAATAAATTCAATGGACCCTAAGCGAAGTGCGGGTTGTTCTTTGCGGAAATGAATACATTTTTTTGTCCATGCCAGGCACGAACTTGCGTCACCCTCCTGAACATCAACCGCCATGGTCTGTTGCTGCGCATCTATCGGCAACCAAGGCTCCACTTGGGAAAATCCGGCATATGGCGCCCGTATTTTCCATGGGATAGGTGTGCGGCAGCCATCGCGACCCAGATTATTTGGCCAAAATCGAATAGCTTCAGGGTCCTGAAGTTTATCATAAGGCACCTGGCCCTGAGGCAAGCCAAGTTCCTCGCCTTGATAAAGGAATATGGTCCCCCGTAAACACATGAGTATATTTATAAGCATGCGTGTGAACTCATCACCGGCTTCGATGCCGCCCCAACGTGAACGAGAGCGCTCCACATCATGATTTGAAAAGGACCAGCTTGGCCATGCTTCGTCACTTGTCCAGCTTTTCAGAGCATCCCGAATAAGCTTTGCCGTTAATGGCCCATTCTCAAGCAGCATAAAATTATATGCCGTATGTAGCCTATTGGGTAAGGTATATTCTATTGAACGAGCTATATAGGATTCACTTCCAATTTCAGCAACAGCCATTTTATCCTCATACTGATCTAACAGGCTGCGGATTTTTTCCATAAAAACAATATTTTCTGGCTGAGACCGGTCATTCAAATGAAGTTGATGTTTGTAAGGCCGATCAAAACCGCCCTCGGGTTTCTTTGGCGGGTTGTCTTTCAGCTCTTGATCACAAAAGTAAAAATTTGCCACATCCAGACGGAAACCGTCAATGCCACGATCGAGCCAGAATTTTGCAACATCCAGAATTTCTGCCTGGACTTCCGGACTATGGAAATTAAGGTCTGGCTGTTCAGACAGGAAATTATGCATATAATATTGTTGTCTTTGTGTGTCCCAACTCCAGGCAGGGCCGCCAAATATAGCGAGCCAGTTATTTGGCATGCTCCCGTCACTTTTGGCATCAGCCCACACGTACCAGTCTGCTTTGCTGTTATCCCTGGACGTGCGGCTTTCGGCAAACCATTCGTGTTTTTCGGACGTGTGGGAATATACCTGATCAATGATAACTTTGAGTCCTGCGTCATGAGCTCCCTCTAAGAGCAGATCAAAATCTTCCAATGTGCCGAAAACAGGATCCACATCCCGGTAATCTGAAACGTCATATCCAAAATCTTTCATGGGAGAACGGAAAAAAGGGGAAAGCCAAATCCCGTCGACACCCAATGATTTAATATAATCAATTTTTGACGTTATACCCGCAAGATCACCAACGCCGTCTTCGTTGGAATCGTAAAAACTTCTTGGGTATATTTGATATATAACGCTGCCCCTCCACCATTCATTCATATTCAGTCCACTTATGCATTTTTTGATATTGATCCGTTAAAATCATAACCTGCGAATCATCCTTATAAAGCTTATTATCAACACTATTGCAATCGATTGCAATAGTGTTATTATGGGGCCGTCAATATTTATTTAATTCGATTTTCAGAGGGATGGGAACATGAGTGACTGGCGTATAAAATTTTCTCTCATATTAACTTATTTTGTTTTTGCTATTTTATTAAATAGTGTTGGCACTGTTATCATGCAGGTTATTAACACTTACGATATTGCAAAACACAGTGCCGCCATTCTGGAAGGCTTCAAGGATATTCCCATTGCCATTGTCTCTTTTGTTGTGGCATCTTTCCTGCCGCGTATCGGGTATCGAAACGCCATGATGGTCGGGTTGGTGATCGTAATCTTTGCCTGTCTTAGTATGCCACTTCTGCCCAGCTTCCTGACCACCAAGATATTATTCTTATGTATTGGGGTCTCTTTTGCATTGATCAAGGTTTCGGTTTATTCCACCGTTGGTCTGGTTACAGGGAGCAAGAAAGAGCATGCCTCTTTCATGAATATGATAGAGGGCCTGTTTATGGTGGGTGTGTTAAGCGGTTACTGGTTATTCAGCAGCTTCATAGATTCGAATGATGTCAAGTCTCTGGACTGGCTGAATATATACTGGTTTCTGGCGGTTTTATGCGCCCTGAATATACTGGTTCTGTTCACGACCCCCTTTGATGAATCCAAGGCACAGGCAGAGAAAAGCGCCCTGGCAGAAGATTTTATAAATATGCTTAAACTGGTTGCCAGGCCAATGGTTTATATCTTTGTAATATCAGCTTTTTTATATGTGCTGATTGAACAAAGCATTATGACCTGGCTGCCAACATTTAACAATGAGATCATGAAATTACCCACTGCCATGAGTGTACAGGCAACGAGCATTTTTGCCGCCTGCCTCGCCATTGGGCGATTAAGTGCAGGGGGGATACTGAAAAAGATCAACTGGTATCCCCTTGTCACCATCTGTACGCTTATCATGATTGCTCTGATTCTGATCATTTTGCCTATGACCAACAATATTCCTGATCAGAAAAACATCACATGGCAGACGGCACCCCTGGTAGCCTTAATGTTTCCGTTGATCGGGCTGTTTATGGCGCCCATATATCCTGTGATTATTTCGGTGATGCTCAGTTCTTTACCAGTCCATAAACATTCGGCCATGACCGGTCTTATTGTGGCTTTCTCTGCATTGGGCGGTACGTCAGGTTCCATGATCACAGGCTATGTCTTTGGCAGATTTGACGGACAGACAGCGTTTTATTTCTCGCTTGTGCCATTAACGGTTATTTTGTTGGTTTTATATCTCTTTAAAAGAGCAACAGATAGAAATTTTGTTTGAATTTTTGTTCATTTTCCCAGGTCTTTAAACCCTGCGCCTGGAAACGGGATCATGCAGTTATATATTATTTTGAAATCCGGTGAGGACAAAGGCCTTCAGAAACATCCCTTATTACAACCGATTGCAATAAATTTCTTTATATAAGTGCAAAATAATATGTGATGGTGCAAATTTGTAGATATAATTATAATATTGCACTATGATTTGACATCTTTAGAATAACCATGTTGCATTGAAGATAAGGATATGTTTTTGGCATCAGATGTGAGTATTAAAAGGCGCACAAAAAAACGCAGGCCAATCAAGATGGATGATTTGGCTGAGTTAGCGGGGGTATCTAAATCCACGGTCTCAAGGGCCCTGAGTGACAACCCTCTGGTCAGTAAAAAGACCCGTGACAGAATTAAACAACTGGCCAAGGAACATAATTACCGGCTTAATGTGAATGCGCGCAATTTTTTTCTGAAAGAAACCCTGACAATTGCCGTACTTATGCCCAGTGCCAATAACGCGGACTGGCGTATTCTCGACCCTTTTTTCCTTGAATTACTGGGCAATATTGCCGATGCGCTGAATGAAGCGGGTCACGAATTATTATTGGCAAAAACATCAGGTCAATCCGTAAACTGGATTGAAGAATATACCAAATTACAGCGCTGTGACGGCATGATTTTGATCGGTCAGGGCAGTGAACATGATAAAATCAATCATCTGTGGGAAACATTTGATGCCTTTGTTGTCTGGGGCGCAAAATTACCCGGACAGAAATATTGCTCTGTGGGCAGTGATAATTTTAATGGGGGAAAAATGGCCGCAGAATATTTACTGTCACTGGGTCGAAAGCGGCTTGCCTTTCTGGGTGACAGGGAACTGCCTGAAGTCATGTTGAGGTTTAAAGGTTATCTTGCCGCCCTGAAGCAGGCCGGTATTGAGCCTGATGAGCAGTTGGAACTCAGTACGCCATTTGAAAGTGATGCGGCCTTCACGGCAACTGTCCGCTTAATTGAAAGCGGGGCCAGCTTTGACAGTATCGTTGCCGCAAGTGATGTGCTTGCCATGTCGGCGATCCGGGCCTTAAAACAATATGACCTTGAAGTGCCTGATGACATTTCCATTATCGGTTATGATGATATTATGCTGTCATCCTATTATAACCCGGCCTTGACCACCGTGCGCCAGAATTGCGCAGAAGGCGGCCATCAAATGGTCAAAAACCTGCTTCGCATTCTGGATGGTGAAGAACCCGTATCGGTTCTTTTGCCAACAGAACTGGTCATACGCAGTTCCTGTAGCGGTCCCCCTACCAGAAAGAAATCACGATAGCCGCCGTAGTAGTAAGCAGGATAACCGACAATATCCGATAATTCTGATACCAGCGATAAGACCTGAGTTCGACCGTTTCCGCATTGTATATGGCTTTTGTCCAGATAAGGTCTGTGGCGTCTTCATCGGTGCCCTTGGGTAGGATAAGGCTGAAAATGACCAAAATGAAGCAACAGACAACAAACAGAATCGGCGGCACATAAAGGAAATGCAGGGACATCACCTCTAACACCTCAATGGCAAAAAACAGACCAGCACTTAAGATATTACCCAAAATTATCGTCGAAAAAGCTGCCTTTGCATGGGCCGTTTTCCAGAAAGTGCCCACCAGAAACAACACCACGACCGGCGGAATGGCATAGGCCAGAACTTTCTGCAAATACTTGAACAAAGATGAGAAACTTTCGATCTGAGGTGCCCATAATACGGCAAGAATCATGATGATAAAGGTCACATACCGGCCAATAATCAATAACCGGTGGCTGGAGAGATCAGGATAAAATTTACGCACAAAATCCATGGTAACAAGGGTTGAGGCAGAATTTAGAGTCGAATCAATCTGTGACATCAATGCGGCAATAAAACCCGCCAGCACCAGCCCCAGCAGGCCAACCGGCAGAAGATCAAACAATAATGTGGGGTAAACAAGGTCCGGTCGTGCAAGATCAGGGTAAAGTATGATCGCAAAGGTGCCGGGCAGGACCATAATAAATAAGACCGGGAGTTTCAAGGCCCCGGCAAACAGGCTGCCCCAGCGGCCATGATTGACATTTTTGGCACTGAGCACGCGCTGGACCATAAACTGGTTGGTACACCAGAAATAAAACCCCAGTAATGGCACCCCCACCAGCAACCCAAGCCACGGCACACCCGGATCATCAAGAGGCCGGATCAGGCTTAATTTGTCGGGCGAAATCTGCGATACCAGCGTATCCCAGTCGCCGATCTTGTCAAAGGCAATGACCGATATGACAATCGAGCCCACCAGCAGAAGTATCGCCTGAATAGCGTCAGTATATATCACCGCTGCCAAACCGCCGGTAATGGTATAAACCCCGGCCACGACCGCCAGTACAGCGATTGTCTGCCAGATGGCAACATCGGGAAAGACCATTTGAATGACCAACGCCCCGGCAAACAGGCTGCCTGCGGTGTCCACAAAAATATTCAGAAAGATGGTCAGACCAGCAAAATATATCCGCGCCCGTCCATCAAAACGTCTTTCCAGAAACTCTGGCATGGTATAAACACCGGATTTCAAGACAAATGGCAGAATAAAAATGGCGAAAAAGACCAGAACGACAGCCGCCATCCATTCATAATTAAAAACGGAAATCCCTGTGCTATAAGCCTCCCCAGCCAGCCCGATCAGGGTGGTGCTGGATATGTTCGATGCAAAAAGTGATAATCCAATGAAGGGCCATATCATGCTTCTTCCTGCAAGGAAATAATCTTCCGCATCCTCGTATTTCCGGCCCAGGTATATGCCCAGCCCCATGATAAATAGAAAATAGACAACAAGAATCGTAATGTCTATGGCATGAAGTTGTATGTTGAAATCTGGCATATGTCCTCCCGATTAAGCTAAAGTAGCATTCCAGTGGTTTGGAACCCGTATTATTGTTGTTTGCAATGACTATAAATTAAAATAATTAAAAATACAACCGGTTGTATTTTTATATTGCAACCGGTTGTAATTGATGTTATGTGTCAGATTAACATTTTCTGTATATGTGAGATACGGTGTGGAAATTGTTGTGATGATTGTTAATGTCAATAAAATATGGGAGAAGTCTATGTCTAATATGTCAAAATTACTTTGTGGTGTGTCTCTGGTAATATTAGTACCGGCAACCAGCAGCTATGCAGAAGATGCGGAAAATAGTGATGCCGATCTGCTGCTGATGGATGAAATTGTTGTCACGGGCACAGCGGGTGGCACAACCAAACTCCATTCAAGTGTTTCTGTCAGTTCCATTGGAACAGAACGGATTTCCGACTTCGCCCCCCGTTCCACCGCAGAAATATTCCGTAATATACCGGGTATTCGTTCTGAATCTTCTGGTGGTGAAGGCAATGCAAATATTGCGGTGCGCGGGCTGCCTGTGGCATCCGGTGGCGCCAAATTCCTGCAACTGCATGAGGACGGCCTTCCGGTTATGGAATTTGGTGACATTGCTTTTGGTAATGCGGACATATTCTTAAGAGCGGACTATTCCATTGACCGCATTGAAGCCATCCGCGGCGGCTCGGCCTCAACATTCGCCAGTAATTCACCGGGCGGCGTGATCAACTTTATCAGTAAAACTGGCGAGGAATCCGGGGGCAGTATTGGCGCCACAATAGGGCTGGACTTTAACAGTACCCGGGTGGATTTTGAATATGGAACCCCCATTAATGATACCCTGCGGTTTCATGTGGCGGGTTTTTACCGTGATGGCGAGGGACCCCGGCGCGCCGGATTTAACGGCAATTCCGGCGGACAGATCAAGGCCAATATCACGAAGGAATTTGAAAATGGTTACGTGCGGCTTTATTTTAAGCATCTTAATGACCACGCTATCGGAATTTTACCCATGGCGGTCAGCGTAACAGGAACAGACAGCGATCCGAATGTGGGATCTGTTGTCGGGTTTGATGCGGGATCTGATACACCACATAGCGTGTTTTTCCAGAAAGTTCTGGGGCTGGATGGTGACAATAACCGCCGTACCACAGATATTTCAGATGGCATGCGTCCTGTCTCCACAAGTGTTGGTGCAGAATTCTCCTTTGATCTGGACGAAGGCCTGAATATCACCAATAAATTTCGGGTGACAAGCAACAGCGGCAGGTTTGTCTCTCCCTTCCCGGCAGAGATCGCGGATGCACAGACTATCGCAGATTCTATTGGCGGCGCGGGGTCCACCCTGAGCTATGCCAACGGGCCGGATGGCGGCAGTGTGATTAGAAATCCGGCGGGCCTGAACGGTAATGGACTGCTGATGAGAACCCATCTGTTTAATGTTGAGATCAATGATTTTGGCATTTTCACCAATGATTTGCGGCTGAAAAAATCTTTTGATATGGACGGCGACACCACCGTTAATCTGGTGGCCGGTTATTACAAATCGAGACAGACCATTGATATGGATTGGGTCTGGGATACTTTTTTGCTGGAGGTCAAGGGTGACAATGCAGCCTTGATTGATGTGACGGATGCTTCTGGTAATCTGGTAACAGATAATGGTCTGGTGGCTTTCGGCGTGCCTTTCTGGGGTAATTGCTGTACCCGCAGTTATGATACCACCTATGACATTGATGCGCCTTATGCCTCTGTATCGATTGAGACGGATAAACTCAATATTGATGCCAGTATCCGCTATGATACCGGCGATGCTTTCGGCACATTCGCCGGTTCTGTTCAATCCCTGAACTTTGATGTTAATCAGGACGGTGTTATTTCGGTGCCTGAACAGAGTGTTTCCGTTTTGGATAACGCCAATCCCTCCGTTGTTGATTACGACTGGTCATACTGGTCTTATTCCTTAGGGGCCAATTATGCCTTTTCCGATGATCTGGCCGCCTTTGCCCGCTATAGCCGGGGGGGACGGGCCAATGCGGACAGATTGCTGTTCGGCAGGGTCAACGCCGATGGTTCTGTCAGTGAAGAAGATGCCGTTGATTTTGTTGAACAGATCGAAGTTGGTGTCAAATACCGGACAGATAACCTTGGTGTCTTTGCGACATTTTTCTATGCCAAGACAGAAGAACAGAATTTCGAGGCGACTTCTCAAAAATTCTTCGACAAGGTTTTTAAATCCAAAGGTGTGGAACTGGAACTGGTTTACCAGATTGAAGGCTTTGATTTCCGGGGCAGCGTGACCTACACAGATGCTGAAATCGACAAGGATGTTCTGAATGCCGCAGTTGAAGGCAATACGCCGCGTCGGCAAGCAGACCTGATTTATTCCTTCACACCGTCCTATACCTATGACCGCTTCACGGTCGGCGCAAATGTCATCGGAACCACATCTTCCTTTGCCCAGGATAGCAACCAGCTTGTCATGCCGGGATATACACAGGTGAATGCCTTTGCTTATGTTGAGGTTGTGGAAGGTTTGCGATTGTCTGTTAATGCAAACAATCTGTTTGATGTCATCGGACTGACGGAATCCGAAGAAGGGTCTATTCCCGCCAATGGTGTTATCCGGGCAAGAAGCATTGCAGGACGCTCTATCACGGCAAGCCTGAAATATTCTTTCTAAACTGATCGTAATGGTAAAAAGTCCGGGAAATAAAACACCCGGATTTTTTATTACAGAATATGCTATTAATATGTTTGTTTGGAAATGAAAAATAAAAAAAATAAAGATGTAATTTCTAGTATTTTACGGGATCTCTATGGTCATCTGCCGGGATTTGACCTATGGCTGGCCAAAATATTCGAGATTATTAACGTCTCTGTTAACCAAAGACCACAATATCTTCTTGATCTTGATAATATCAGGGAGACAACTGACCGCGACTGGTATCTGAAGCCGGACATGATGGCCTATATGTGTTACGCAGACCGTTTTGCAGGTGATTTTAAAGGTGTTGAAAAGAAAATCCCCTATCTGAAAAAATTGGGTGTCACTTACCTGCATCTTCTCTCCGCACTAAAACCCCGCGCAGGCCATAATGACGGCGGTTTTGCCGTGGCTGATTATTATGCAACAAATCCCAAATACGGTTCAATGGATGATCTGGAGAACTTGACCGGAACTCTTAAAAAAAACGGAATCAGCCCCTGTATTGATTTTGTATTTAATCATACGGCTATGGATCATGTATGGGCCCAGAAAGCCATAGCAGGTGATCCTTACTACAAGGATTTTTATTATTTTTTCGATGATGAAACAGTCCCGCAGGAATATGAAAATTCCCTGAATGAAGTTTTGCCGGAAACTTCACCGGGCAATTTTACTTATTTTGAAGAAACGAAAAGCTGGGTATGGACAACTTTCTATTATTACCAGTGGGATTTGAATTATAAAAACCCCAATGTCTTCACGGAAATGTTAAAGGCTATGCTTTCGCTGGCCAATAAAGGCATACAAGTATTCCGACTTGATGCCACCGCCTATCTCTGGAAGAAAAAAGGCACAAATTGTCTGAACTTACCGGAAACACATAAACTGCTACAGGTTTTTCGGGCGGCAATATCCCTTGCCGCGCCTGCGGTATGCCTGAAAGCAGAGGCTATTGTAGGCGCAAGATATATCAGTAAATATCTGGGTGACCGGGAAGGAAAAAAACCAGAATGTCAATTGTCCTATCACAATGCACTGATGGCGGCTCTTTGGGACAGTCTGGCTACAGGGAATGTCCTGCGCATGTCCGGGATGCTAAAATCATTGCCGCCAAAACCTCTGGGGACAAGCTGGATAACCTATCTCAGATGCCATGATGATATTGGCTGGGGGGCTTTGACCGATGACAGGAAAGCATCGTGGGCGGCAAGCCGTGAAGATTTGCACAAGTTAAATGATTTTTATGAGGGTAAAACTGAGGGTAGCTTCGCCCGGGGGCAGGCCTTTCAGGTATCCTGCAAGGATGTTTTTCATGGCACCAATGGCACATTGGCGTCATTGGCAGGCCTCGAGAAGGCTATGGACAGTGGAAATGATGCAGACATAAACACCGCCATTTTACGTATCATGATGCTTTACAAAATCATTTTTTCCTTTGGTGGTATTCCACTTTTATTTATGGGTGAGGAAATTGGCCTGTTTAATGATTATGCCTATAATAAGCTTGATCCTGTAGCCGATGCCCGGTGGCTACACCGACCCGCATTGCCAGACAAAAATCAAAAGGAAGGTATAAAACTCAGAAATATCCGTAGAAAAATTTTTTACGGCATTCAGAAAATGACACAGCTCAGGAAAAAACAACCATTGTTGCATGCTGATGTTCCGACAATAATTCTGGATAGCGGCAATTCACATACTTTTGCCTTTGTCAGAAAATATCGTGCAGGATTATTTCTGGTGCTGGCTAATTTTTCATCGGAAACACAAAGAATACCATCTGAGTTTGCCACAAAGAATGGACTGTCTATGCCTCTTATTGAACAATTCACGGACGCAGGTTATGATCTTTCGCAGGGGCTGACGTTGACCCCTTATCACTGCATATGGTTAAAGGCATAGACAAAAAAATGTATATTGGAATTGATATGATGGCACTAAAATAGAATCCATCGCACTGTCAAAAGATGGTATCGAACTATCCCGCATCCAGGGGCCTACGCGTGTATTTTGTCCCGCTTGCGGCAGCTCTCTTTACGGACGTAATAGCGGCGCAGAAGAATATTTAACGATCACACCTGGTACATTGGACGATTCTTCACGGTTTGAGCTTGATGCTTAAGTATCTGTTCTCTTGATTATGAACCGCAATAGCTATATTTCGGTTGACTTTCTATCATTATTTTTATACTATCAAAAGGTGGCAAAATGCCACCATGAATGATTTCGGAGTTTAAAATGGGTCAATCAATCAAGCTTGCGGATGATATTGTAAAAGATGTGCGCTTTGAAGCAAAACTATTAAGACGGTCTGTTGCAAAACAAGCCGAACATTGGTTGCGCATTGGCCAAGCTATTGAACAATCCTCTTCATTTGATTATAGCCGAATAAAAGCGGCACTCGCTGGTAAGTTTGATACGGATAATCTTACAATTGAAGAGGGTATTATTTTTGATGAAAAAATCTTCAGGGCTATGGAAGAAACCAGTGACGCAGAAAAAGCCTTTTTTGAAAAGCGTCAAAAAGCTGGCCTGGGGGTGGGTGAGGACGAAGAAGGTAATCTTATTTATAAATAAGAACCAATATGGCCAATAAAAGAAAACCCACCTTATATGTGATCGCGGGCCCAAATGGTGCCGGGAAATCAACTTTTTATGAAATAAAGATGAAGCCGATGCTGAGGAGCACGCCTTTTATCAATGCGGATATTATCCAACGCAGCGAGTTAAAAGATAATTCCATGATGGCGGCTTATAAAGCCGCAAAGATAGCAGAACAGAGGCGCCAGGAGTTACTCACCAACAAAAAAAGTTTTATTACCGAAACCACTTTTTCACATTCTTCAAAGTTGGACTTAATTACAGAGGCCAAGGCGCGTGGTTTTCAGGTTGTCGTTGTTCATATTAATGTTCACAGTCCAAATTTATCCGTAGCGCGGGTTAAGAGCCGGGTTGAAGAGGGCGGTCATAATGTGCCGGAAGAAAAAATCCGGAAAAGATATGAACGAAATCAGGCATTAATCCGCCGTGCGGTCCTTGATGCCGATAAAGCTTTTATTTATGATAATTCAAGATTGAATAAATCTTTGGAAACATCTGTAGTTTTTGACCAGGGTAAAATTGTAAAGACCAGTGATAATATACCCAAATGGGTTAGAGACCTTTATAAATCTGAATTAAAGCTGTTTGAGGAATTTTGACCCCAAATAGGTCCATATCTCAGTCGCCTGGACGGATCAATCTCGTTTGATTATGGAGGTTTGTTAGTCAAACTCTGCTTTGCTAAGGCCAATCTAATCATTTGCAGTAGTTTTATCTTTGTCATTGCTGTCTCTAGTATAGTTAGAAATAAATAGTAAATAATGTAGTAAAACACAAATTATTACTTGCTGCTGATATTGTTGTGTCTTATTGTCCGTATCTTGAAAGATGAATTTATTAGGTGATGAGTAATGAATGGCCAATAATATTATAGCTGTTGATTGGGGCGGAACGCATGTTAGAGCTTGCTTGCTCGACCTTGATATAGGCGAAATTGGCACTATACGTCATGAGAAAATTGCTTATGTAAAAGGCGATGAAAACTTCGATAATTTGAAGAATATATTAGGTGATTGGCTCCGAGACTATCAGCATGCCCCTCTTTATTTGTGCGGTATGATTGGTAGCCGAGAAGGCTGGGTAGATGCTGGATATGTTGAGTGTCCTTCTGGGTTAGATGAAATTTTCGATGCCGTGAAAATCATTGAACATGAGGGACGAGGTATATATTTTATACCTGGCATTAAAAGCTTGGCGAATGATGGCCTTTATGACGATGTTATGCGTGGCGAGGAAACTCAAATACTTGGCGTGATTGTTCGTGATAGGGCAACGCAGATTTTATGCTTGCCTGGCACGCATAGTAAATGGGCGATAGTTGAGAATGCCAAGATACAGCAATTCTACACTTTCATGACAGGGGAGCTGTATAAGTTGATGTCTCAATATAGTATCTTAAGATATTCAATAGCTTCGAATAGGCCAAAAGTATGTGATGCCTTCCATTTAGGGCTCACAGAGGCAAAGGCCGATATTGGAATACTCTCGCGCTTATTCTCACTTCGTGCGATGGATATTGGCGGTAAGTTTGCTGCAAATGATGCTCCATCATATTTAAGTGGCCTTTTGTTGGGGTCTGAAATTCAAGGCGCATTGAATGTTATGCCTACTCAAAGCATTACCCTTGTTGGTGATGGTGCGCAGATAGATATGTATGAGACGGCACTGAAGTTTTTTGGTCTTAATGTTTCGCGACCTGATGGAGATACTGCTGTATTTATAGGGCTTGGAGCTATCGCAAGAATGAACAAAACTAGAGGGATTTCAGGATGAACAGACTAGGAACTGGATTTGAAAAATTCCCTATTTTGGCGATTCTGAGAGGGCTTCAACCAAGCAATGCTGAAGCGGTTGGGAGAGCCCTGG
Source organism: Alphaproteobacteria bacterium (assembly GCA_002401545.1). Lineage (GTDB taxonomy): Bacteria > Pseudomonadota > Alphaproteobacteria > Sphingomonadales > Emcibacteraceae > Paremcibacter. The sequence continues at coordinate 18,106 of NVTJ01000016.1, read as the reverse complement.
TTACAGGGGGAATTACGGCGATTGAGGTGCCGCTTAATCGACCAAATGCAGTTGATGCAATTGAAATTCTGGTTAACTGTTGCGGAAATGAAGCTATAATCGGTGCGGGCACTGTGGTCACGACTGAAAACGTGAAAGACATAAAGTCGGTCGGGGCAAAATTTGCTGTTTCACCTAATGTCGACCATGACGTCATACGTGCGACTAAAGAAAACGGTATGCTGTCGCTGCCCGGCGTGACGACTATTTCAGAAGCTTATGCCGCGGTGAGTGCCGGGGCTGATATTATTAAGCTGTTCCCGTGTGATGGTCTCCCTTCAAATGTTGTTAAAGCCATGTCAGTTGTTTTTCCTCAAAACGTCCCGTTTGTGTGTGTTGGGGGGATCACTTTGGATAATATTGATGGCTACAGACAAGTTGGGGCGCAAGGCTTTGGTATTGGCAGCGCACTCTTTAAACCCGATATGTTGGCAGATGAGGTTCTGGCAAGGACACTTGCTTTTTCCAAAGCCTACAGAGAACTCTGAATTCTTAAATTCTTGGGTGTAATTTATGGCGTAAAACTGGGTTTTGTTTTTGAAATAGAAAATTGATAGCTATTGAAGGGATGATATTATGAAATTTAATTTGCGGCTTTTAGACAGCATTCAAGCAGAAATAGACTCATTAAGTAAATCAGAAAGGCGGATCGCACAATTGCTACTGAGCAATCCGTCATTGTTTACTAGTGAGAGTTTGGGGACAGTAGCAGATACCGTTGGGCTTAGCCAGCCAACCATTATTCGATTTTGTCGGAATGTTGGCTTTGACGGATTTAAAGATCTCAAGATCAGTCTTGCAAAAGAAATTGCAGTGGATAAAGCCTTTAGGGAAGTTCCTGTAAATGACCCGCGCGAAGGGGCTACAGGTTCATTTCTCGATCCTCTTAGGCAGGGTATCACAGATATTATCAACCAGTCAGTTGCCGCCCTTGATATCCAGAGTCTCGAAGAATCTGTAAAACTCATCAAGGGTTGTCAAAAATTATATATATATGGCCTTGGCGGGTCATCAAGTGCCATGGCGCTTGAAGCGCAAAACCGTTTCTTTCGCTTAGGAGTGAGTTGTGAGCATCACAGTGACTGTTATGTGCAGCGCATGACGGCAGCGATAACGACTGACAAGGATGCGGTTCTTATTATTTCTTCAACGGGTGAGCCCCGCCCTCTTATTGACTGCCTGGAAATAGCCAGGCAGCGGGGATGCAGAACTATCGCTATGGCTCCTTCTGCAAGTGCTGTGGGTGAGTTAGCAGATTATTGCCTTGATATTCCTCTTGGAGAAGTTAATGTCCCTTACTATCATCCATCACCAATTAGATATGCACAGATGTTCTTGATTGATTGCCTGGCACATCGAGTAGCGATTCAATTGGGTGACAGGGCTAAAAACACACTAAAGAAAATTCGCAGTACTGTTACCTCGCTTCATGACGTTGTAGAGAGCCAACCGATCGGGGATTAATACCCACATACTCAATATAATAAAAGGTTAACTAAAATGCAGATCAGTAAGTATTGGTACTATGTCAAAAATAACGAATACATGAGCGTTCGAACCATGGTTATTGTTCTATTGACGTTACTTTCCTCAAATCTGCTAGCGGCATGTAATGAGGGTGGCTCTAGCGTCGCAGATAATGCCGTAAGTGCTTTACCATCTTCAGAGATGCCGCTTGGCCATACAGGATTGCCAGAAGTTCGTAAAACAGAAATCTTATCCCCAGGACTCTTTTATCATAAAATTTTGCGCGGTGTACGGGGGACAACTTCTCCCTGGGTGCTATCGTCTGGCGTTCTGCAAACTGAAGAAAGAGTGCGTTATTACATTTCTTGTGCAAATAAATTTGCCATACACTATGTTTTGCGGGAACACGCATATCCCGGTCACCCAGACAGGCATTATAATACAATTCAATTAGGATCATTTCCTGATAAAAAGCAGGCACTTTCTTTTCTGGAATTGAAAGGCTACGATAGGGACCAGTCTATACCCATAGTGGATGAGGATATCGACCCTGACTTTATCAACTCCGACGCGACAAATAAATGCAATTTTAAGCCACTGGATCTAGCACGTGATTCCACGACAGGGTACGTATCATGGCAAATCAGCATTCTTGAACTTGATCCCGATACTTTTAAAGGTGATGTTAAGGTTGCTCTTGCACAGGGTTTGGTTGCCGGGCGGCAGACCACTACTGAAATTTCACAAAAATATCAAGCAATTGCTGCTGTCAACGCTGGGTTTTTCACAATGGTTGACGATGATGGTGTGATGGGAGAACCTGCCGGTATTTCGATCATAAATGGTACTATTGAGAGCGAGCCCACAAATGGCAGACCTGTTCTTGTTATACAGAAAGCAAGTATGTTGAAGTTTGAGGTTATCGTCCCTCAGACACAAATGTGGATACAGTGGGAAGATGGCCTAAAAAGTAGAATTGACGGCATAAACCGAAGACCTTCCTTGATTCGCAACTGCGGCAATTCAGGTGATAAACCCTCTGACCTACCCTATCACGACAGAACGTGTTCTGATGAAAATGAAATAATAGCATTAACTGCTAAAGCTGGGTTCAATGTACCAGCTGAAGAAGGATATAGTGTTTACTATGATATGAAAACACGATCATTATATCCCCCAAAGGAACGCATACCACCTAACTCTGGAGATTTAATTTTGGTGGGAATAGGGCAAGGCGAACAGGAGCTTCATCGACGATTAGCCAATACAAGTAAAGCCAATGTTAGGATCAAAGCCCTCCCAGAGGCAATTTTTGGTCGACTAAGAACGCAGGGACTCTATGCGGTAAATGGTGGTCCCACATTATTCAAAAATGGGGAGCCTTACGACAGAGATGATCTTGAAGGCTGGGCTATCAACAAAGATATATCAGAGGATCAGGCAAATAAGATGCATGGCTGGATCAATGTTCGCAACCCAAGAACTGCGGTGGGAATTCAGGAGTCAGGGCGCATATTCATCATTACTATTGATGGACGAGCGCCGGGGATTAGTGTTGGAGTTACAATTCCTGAAATGCGTGAAGTCATGGCTTTTCTCGAGGTACAGAATGCCATCAATCTGGATGGTGGCGGGTCCACGGCGATGGTGGTTCATGGGAAATTGGTAAACCGCCCATCAGATTCTACGGGTGAACGGCCAGTTGGAGATGCCATTGTAATCCTTCCATAATGGCAGGAACATCGCCATAATATTGTTGCATATATATTCCCAAAAATACCTTTAAGCGTTTATACGGAATCTATTGATGGTATATGGCCAAGTACTTCATCTTTAAATCTTTTCTTAGGAATAAGAGACCATCGTCAGGGGTTAGCGTTGTACGCGACCCGAACCATCACCTTCCATGAGTTTTACAACTTCATCACGGCTGACACGGTTAAAGTCACCAGGGATGGTATGTTTTAGTGCGCTTGCGGCAACGGCGAAATTTAGGGCATCGGAACGGACTGAATAGAGATTTAAGCCTGCAATCAAACCCGATGCGAAGCTGTCACCGCCGCCAACGCGATCTACAATATCGGTGAGTTCATAATGTTTCGACAGATAAAAACCGCTTTTGTCACGCAGGCAGGCTGACCAGCCGTTACGGTCCGCACTATGACTTTCACGAAGCGTGATCGCCATTACAGAAAGATTTGGGAATATTTCCATCATGCGTTGTGATAAAGCTTCATATTTGGTCGTATCTAATTCACCACTTTCCACATCAACATCTGTGGTTATGCCCAGAGATTTCTGACAATCTTCTTCATTGGCGATACCCACATCAACATATTTCACCAGCTCGGTCATCACTTCCGGGGCTGTTTTACCATATTTCCATAATTTTCCCCGGAAATTAAAATCACAGGATACTGTCAGACCATTTTCTTTGGCCGCTTTTACCGCTTCCAGTGACAAATCCGCCGCGCTTTGTGTGAGGGCGGGCGTAATGCCGGTAATATGGAGCCATTTGGCACCATCATAGATTTTATTCCAGTTGAAATCATCTGGGCCACATTCTGCGATCGAGCTATTCGCGCGGTCATATATCACTTTACTGGGCCGCTGGTTAGAGCCGGTTTCCAGGAAATAAATGCCCACACGCGACCCGGATCGACGGATCATGCTGGTATCAACGCCAAAGCTGCGGATTTCACGGATACATGCTTCGCCGATGTCATTATCAGGCAGGGCAGTGACAAAGGCGGCATCAAGACCATAATTGGATAACGCAACCGCAACATTTGCCTCACCCCCGCCAAAGGTCGCTTCAAGGTTCGGGCTTTGGAAGAAGCGTTCGTGGGCATTGGTTTTCAGGCGTAACATTATTTCGCCGAAGGCAATAAAATCAGCCATTTTTGGCTCCTTATTTTACGAGTGTTGAATTATTTTTTAGACCTTGCGGTCTGAGCTATATTTGCAGCTTCCCGGGCAAGTTTTGTTACAGCCTCAAAATCACCTGCCGCTATGGCATCTGCCGGTGTTATCCAGCTGCCGCCACAGGCCAGGACAGAAGGCAGCGCCAAAAAATCAGACAGGTTTGCCGCAGATACGCCGCCCGTTGGCATGAAACGCATGTCACCGAATACAGATGACAGCGCTTTTAACATGGGGATTCCGCCCGCCAGAGAAGCCGGAAAGAATTTTACAACTTTTAGCCCCATATTATGGGCACGCTGGACTTCTGTTGCCGTTGATATACCGGCATAGATGGGGAGGTTTGCTGCCCTGGCAACCGAAACGACCCCTTCATCAAGACCGGGAGAGACGATGAATTTCGCCCCGGCTTCCACAACAGCTTCGGCCTGTGCAGCGGATAGAACAGTTCCCGCACCGGAGATCACCTCATCCACCTCCACGGCAATGGCGCGCAGACATTCAAGGGCTGCTGGTGTCCGTAACACAACTTCGACCACCTCCAATCCTCCTGCTGCGAGAGCGCGGGCAATTTTAACAGCAACAACAGGGTCATTGGTTTGTATCAAGGGCACAATAGGAGTGGCTTCTAATAAAGATGTTATATGTACAGTCATTTTAGTTTCCTGTTGGAAGATTTTTTGAAATAACGCTTGATTAGTTTCATAATTGGAACTAAGTTTATATAATGGATATTATTACGCTTATGATTTACGAGAGTCAAGCGTTTCTTAAGCTGTATGATTTATCAAGGAGTACCCGATGGCCTCAGTGACAAAAGCGTTCACTATTCTAACCTGCGTGGGCGGCGAGGGGAGTAATGGTTTGCCCTTTGCTGAAATTGTACGTCGAACTGGAATTCCCAAAGCTTCAACCCACAGGCTACTGAAAGAAATGGTTGCGATTGGGGCTTTAACTTTTGACATATCTACAAAATGTTACCGCTGTGGTCTGCTGCTTGCCCGTCTTGGCGCAGGGGTCACAGCGGCATATGATATTCGTACCATGGTCAGGCCATATCTTGAGGAATTGCAGAAAGTAACGGGGCAAGTAGCCACCCTTGGCATTTTAAATGGGAATGAAGGGGTTTATTTGGAAAAAGTTGAAAGTAGTGATTTTGGCCTTCGGTTGCATTCTGAAATTGGTAAAGCATTTCCGCTCCATGCGACTGCCATGGGTAAGATTTTATTGGCCTTTGTTGATGGTGTTGTTATTCAAAAAAAACTTACTTCATATACCGATAAAACTATTATTGATCATGCAATGTTAAGAGCGGAATGCAATAGGGTCCGTAAACAGGGTTTTGCTATTGATAATGAGGAAATCACCCGGGGGCTGGTTTGTATAGCGGCTCCGGTTTTCGGCGTAGACGGCAAATGTGCCGGAGCCATCAGTTGCACGGCACCTAGCTATATATTAGAAGATGACACAGCAGACATCATTAAAGCCACTGTCATCAAGCAGGCTGCAAGAGCTTCACTATAATAATAGGCAGAATTCTCCGTGGCGGCGCGCCTTTAAAACCATAATGTTGCTTATGTTCGAATAAGAGGGATTAATTATATAGGAATAATGCAACGGGCAACGCAGAGGCCCCCAGGCAAGGGTTATCAGTTCGAGGGTCTACAATAATCCTGGGGGTGGGAGCTGAGAGACCTTGAAAGCTTAAGCCGTCAATTTTAATTTTAGAGGCAACAGCTTCTCTTAAAGATGGCAGCAACCGCCCCGCTAATATTATTGCATAAGGGTCAAGTAGCTTTGTTATAGCACTGAGTGCCGGCTTAAGAGATTCTGCAGCGCCTTCAACCCATTCATAAATTATTTTATCTTTATGCAAAAGTGCTTTCTCAATTTCCAGATCAGATAGCATCGTTCCAAACTTATTTTTTAGGAATTTTTCAAGGCTTTCAGTTGTTGGCCGAATGGCCGATGGCCCACGAGGAACAAATTCGCCAACTTCGCCGGCATTCCCGAGCTGGCCTCTGATTAAATCTCCTTTATGAACGAAACCTCCCCCTACATCCTGTGTCATAAGAATCAAGAAAAAGCTATCGAGATTCCGGCCTACACCATCGATAGCCTGTCCAATAGCGGCCGATCTTCCGTCATTTTCTACAATAATAGGCATATTAATTGGCATTTTAAGATCTTTTGTCAGATCAATTTTTCTCCATCCATTAGGATCATTATAGGATATAAATTTTCTAGAAGCCTCTTTATAAAAAAAACCGGATACAGAAATGCCTACACCTAGTGCATATGAGTTTTTTGGTGCTTGAGAAACCGCAGTAGACAGCATAAATTGAGCCTCAGACAGAGCATCTTTAGCGCACATATAGTTACCGCGTCGTTTAAGGTATAAAATTTGTTCGCCACACATTTCTACGGCAACACATGTAATTTGGTCATGTTCAATGACAATTCCAAATGAAACAAAACGACTTGGTGAAATTGATAAATGTATTGCTGGCTGTCCTCTACCATTAATACGGCGTTCTCCCTCAACGAGAATTCCCATATCTATAAGCTGTTTGGTAATACGCGTTAAAGATTGGGTAGATAATCCAGTGATACGGGAAAGGTCAACTCTGGAAGCCGTGGTTGCTCGATGCACTTCACGTAAAATTATAGTTTGACTGGGAGTTAACTCTAATTGGTCTATTAATAACATTAAAATCTCTTTGGACTTGTCTCGTGATAGCGGAGATACTTTCACTCTGTTGTAGTCATTGTGGCCTCGAAAGCGATTGGTGATATAATAGCCTATCGCGGAATGTCGCCGTCTGGGATAATAGAACCCATCAATATAATTACCAATTAATTTTTCTGTATCGCCGCTGGTTTGGGCGCTGGCCCTCCACACCCGGTCTGAATAATTGTTTTGAATACCGTCTCAACAGCAACATTATAATAACAATCCGGCTAATATCTGTAAAGCCGCCTATCTGGTAATGCCCTTTGTTTTCTTGATTATATACCCTTGTAGTACTTAATACAGCCATTATTAAAGAGCAAGGTAATATTAAATGAAAGCACTGCTGTTTCACCTGGATTTAAGTGGCGCACTGATTGGCTCGACATCAGAAAGCCTATTATCTCATATTGATATTTCGCCTATTTTCTTGTGCAGGTATGAGGTTTGTCCTGTATGTTGACGATAAGTTATACTTAGAATCTCACTTACATTCAATGCGTAACTACATTTTACTGGTTAATCAGAATTTTTTTAAATCCTTTAACGGTATTTAATTGACATTATTATATCTTTATGAAATATTATTCCCACTATGGCGTTTAATTTCAGAATTTTTATGTACAAGAAGTTTAACAATATTCTGCCGTAGTCGTCTAAATTTATTCAAATTTAATATGGGAAATTTATGAAATGTTTACGAAATCAATAAAATATGTATTTCTTGCAGGGGCATCTATTGCTGTTTTTGCGAGTGTTCAGGCTGTTGCTGCGCAAGATGATGGTGCTGAAAAAGGAGATGGCGAGGAACTAGAAGTACTAGAAGAAATTATAGTGTCTGGCGTTCGAGGAAGTATTATTAATGCATTATCACAAAAAAGAGATTCTACGGGTTTTGTAGATGCTATTGCAGCGGATGACCTTGGAAAGTTTCCAGATCTGAATATCTCGGAATCATTACAACGTATTCCAGGCGTTACGCTTTTTAGAAATAATACTGGTGATGGTCAGTCTATTACCTTGCGGGGACTGGGGCCGGAATTTACGCGTGTAGAGATTAACGGTGTTACCGGAACGAATAATGGCACATCTGGGCGGTTTGGCGGAGATTCTAGTAGTGTCGGGGGCGGCTTTAACTTCGAGATTTTGGCCTCTGAGCTGTTTGATAATGTGCAGGTCTCCAAGACTGGGTCGGCGCAACAGGTGGAAGGTGGCTTGGCTGGTGTAGTTAAGTTGAGTACGCCACATGGCTTTGACCGTAAGGGGTTGAATCTTTCCGTATCCGGGCAGGCCCAGATAAGTGAGGCCGCTAGTGATGTTGACCCTCGGGGAGCTATTGTTGTCAGCAACAACTGGAACGATAAGTTCGCTATTTCTGCTTCTCTTGCTTATAGTAAAGCTTCATTTCAATCAAATAGTAATGGCGGCATCAGTTCGCGGCCTCTCAATGCCCCGGCGACTGATGCTCTAAGGGCATCGGCCACACCTGAGCAGCTGGCTGGAATCATCCCATCGACCGTAAATTTCCAGGTTGATGTGGAGGATCGTGAAACGATTGGTCTGACGGGTGGTTTGCAGTGGCGTCCTACAGAAGATCTAGAGATTACTATTGACGGAATTTATGCAGAAATCGATTCTGACCGCTTTTTTACGCGAGCTGATGCTCCGCCAGAAAGTTCGTTGAAGGCGATTTCAAATGATACTCTTGTGGATGGTGTATTCCAGGAAATCACGATCACCGACGTGCAGAATCGTATTGCCGCAAATAACCTGTCCGGTAATGAAGACTTTACGCAGGTGTCGGCCACCGTTGCCTGGCAGCCAAATGACTCATGGAAAATAACCCCATTTATCGGTTATTCTGAGCGTAATATAGAACGTAAAGGGCAGTTGCTTTCCTTTGCCCGGGGCGATTTGGATACAGGCAATTTAATCCGAACAGATGTTACAATCAAACTCAATCGTCCTTTCATTGAGTTCTCCGTGCCAGGAACTGACTTTTCGGCAAATTCAGATCCTAGCGAATTCATGCTTAATGTCTTCCTTTTGCGTCCAACTAAGGACCAAGATAAGGAAATAAGCGGCAAACTAGACTTCACCCGATCTTTTGATGACAGTCCTCTTGTTAAAATTGATTTTGGCGGGCGTTTTTCTAACCGTAAAACTTCCCGTAGCTCAGTTGAAGTCCGGATTGATGATATCCCTGGTACTGACCTAAGAACTGTACCTACACTTGCTGATGCTCTGGTGGTGAATGATTTCGACATTAGTGGGGCTCCATCAAGTTTCCCTGATACAATAATAACAGCCGATCCTCGTGCAGTATTGGATCTCTTTGGTTTTGATGACTCTAACCTGCTTGAGCGGTTTGGAGCCAAAACAGGGCCCGTATCAAATGTTGATATCATTGGCGAAACCGTTGCAGGTACGCGTATTAGAGATTTGCAGCCACGAGCCGCCAATCGAACCTTTGATGGTGAAGAGGAAACGATCGCGTTATATGCGGAAGCAACAATTGAAATAGATGATATTGTAATTAATGCAGGTGTTCGTTACATAGAAACCGATCAGACTTCCAATGGACATTCTGTAAACGCAGATCTGGGCCTTTCCTCACTGGTTTCAGTAGTTAATTCTTACTCAGAATTCTTGCCAAGCATGACTGTGCGTTACGATTATAGTGATGATATGGTTATACGTGCGGCATATTCCCGTACCTTGACCCGACCAACATTGTTTGATTTAAGGGTTGCTGAATCTTTCGGCGGTATTGACGAAAGTGGGGGCACAGGCAGCCGCGGCAACCCAAACCTTGATCCTTTTACATCCGATAATATTGATTTCGGTGTAGAGTGGTACTTTGCGAAAGAAGGATTATTGGCGGTGACTCTGTTTCATAAGTCTATAGACGGGCTAGTCCAGGGTGGTACTATAGTTGAAGACAGAACCTTCCTCTCTCAAATAACAAGTACGGAGGTGACGGCTCCAATTACCTTTAATATTCCTATTAATGGTGATCAAACCAGTATTAATGGTGTTGAGTTTCTGGCACAGTCTCGTTTTGACTTTTTGCCAGGGATATTGTCAAATATGGGTGGTATCTTCAATTATACCTATATGGACAGTAATGCTGGTTTTGAGGAGACTGACTCGGAACTAGCTGGAGTAGGTATTACAGGATTATCCAGTAACAGTTTGAATGCCATTCTTTATTATGACGATGGCACTTTTGATACACGCCTTTCCTACGCATGGCGTGATCGTTTTCTAGAAAATAATTCGGCATCGTTTGGTGTTCCTCAGTTTCAGAGTAGTTTTGGGCAACTTGATCTATCAGCCAATTATGAAGTCTTGCCCGGTATGACTCTTCAGTTTCAGGTGTTGAATTTGACAAATCAACGTTTGGAAAATACGTCTATTCGGAACATTCCTCACACGACTACTCAATTAGATCGTCGTTGGTTTATTGGTGCCCGATACAAATTCTAGAAAATAATACCAATTATCTAAATATTAAGTTCATTTGGGGGGCGCAAGCCCCCCAAATATTAACAGGTAAATATGAGAATGATTGATGTGTATGCGTGTCCATTGTATGTAGTTTTTGCACCGCTTTAGGGTATCAGCACTAAATTTTTGGAAGTTCCTATGCATTTTACAATCTTGGATTGGTTTTTAATCTTTACTTTTCCAGTTATCTCTCTGGTCATTGGGTTTGTTGTCAGTAAGAAGGCGGGAAAGGATAGTGCCTCATATTTTCTGTCAGGCCGTAACATGCCTTGGTGGTTACTTGGGTTTTCTATGGTGGCAACTACTTTTTCAACGGATACACCTAATCTGGTTACAAACATTGTTCGTACAAATGGCGTATCAGGAAATTGGATTTGGTGGGCTTTTTTGATTACTGGTGTTGTAACCGCATTTATCTATGCGAAACTCTGGCGCAGGTCAGGCGTTATGACAGACCTTGAGTTTTACGAGATTAGATATTCAGGTAAAATAGCAGGATATTTAAGAGCGTTTCGCGCTTTGTATCTCGGCGTCTTTTTTAATGTAATTATTATGTCAGCGGTGAGTTTGGCGGCCATTAAAATAGCAGCCATCATGATAGGTACTTCACCAATAGAGACATTAGTGATCTTGGGAACTGTAACGATGGTATTTAGTGCCATGGGCGGTTTTCTTGGTGTTGTGATTAGTGATCTTGTGTTATTCGTTGGTGCCATGGTCGGTGCCATTGGCGCATCTATCTCTGTTCTGGATCACCCCAAGATTGGCGGGCTTGATGGATTGCTTTCAAATCCATTAATAGCTGACAAATTATCTATTTTACCTGATTTTTCTAATACAGATTCATTAATAGTAATCATAATAATGCCTTTATTGATTCAATGGTGGAGCGTCTGGTATCCAGGTGCGGAACCTGGTGGCGGCGGATATATAGCACAGCGTATGCTGGCGGCTAAAAATGGTCGTCATGCTATGGGTGCTGTTATAATGTTTCAGATAGCGCATTATGCACTTCGGCCCTGGCCCTGGATCATTGTAGCTTTGGCTTCAATCATTGTATATCCAGACCTTGATTCACTTCGTGCGGCATTTCCAGATGTTCCAGAAAGTGCAATTGGACATGATCTTGCTTATTCAGCAATGTTAACACATTTACCGCCAGGCCTCATTGGTTTGGTCGTCGCCTCTTTAATAGCGGCATATATGTCAACAATGTCGACGTCATTAAATTGGGGGGCTTCATATGTCGTAAACGATTTTTATCATCGTTTTGTAAATCCTGATGCCAGCGAAAAACAATTAGTTCGTGTAGGCCGTATTTCAACCGTTGTTATGATGATCATGACAGCTGTTCTGGCGTTGGCTCTTTCTGATGCCCTGCAAGTTTTCAATATTCTTTTGACGATAGGTGCCGGTACAGGACTTTTGTTCTTGCTGAGATGGTATTGGTGGCGCATTAATGGTTATAGTGAAATTGCGGCTATGGTAATTTCATTCGTTGTTGCTATTGGGTTGCAGTTTTTTGCACCGTCTGATTGGTCGGGTAGCTTTAAACTTGTATTAGGGGTTTCTGTAACAACATTTGGCTGGCTCATTGTCACATATATTTCACCGGCATCTAATCATGAAACACTTGTAAGTTTTATACGTTTAGTAAACCCTGCCGGCCCCGGTTGGGCGCGTATCAGAAATAAAGCAAAACAAGATGGAGAGACGTTGCCATCAGCAGATAAAGGTGGTTTGGCTTTGGCCCTGTTATCAGTGCCTATCGCATGTATAGGGATATACTGCCTGTTATTCGGTGTAGGTTATCTCATTTATGGACAGATTACTCTGGCTATTACTTTATTCATTGTCAGCGGCGTTGCAGGCATTTTCATCACCAGGAATTGGTCAGCTTTATCTAGTGACGATGATCTTTCATCATAATATTTAATTAGGAAAATTTTAATGACTATAAAACGAATTGGAGCTGTAACAACGGGAGCTGGGGGGCAGGGGCTGCCTTTTTGCAAAGCAACTGTAGCGGGTGATTTTGTATTTGTATCCGGGCAAATTGGTATGGATGTCAATGGATTTCTGGTTGAGGGCGGGATTGTGCCGCAAACTCGAAAGACGATTGAAAATCTAATAGAGATTTTAAAAGAAGCTGATTGTACTTTGGCGGATGTAGTTAAAGCAAATGTCTGGCTGGATGATCCCCGGGATTTTGCAGCTTTTAACAGAGTTTATGCTGAATATTTTGGCCAATACCCACCGGCTCGCGCATGTGTGAGGTCAGAAATAATGGTGGATGCAAAAGTGGAAATAGATGTCGTTGCATATAAGATAAATAAGGAATAAAGCCTTGGTAACAAATAGTCTCTACGTTTATCCCTGGGATATTGATGATTTGAGTTCCGATGTTTCACATATACATGATCTCGGGATTGATAGTATAACTTTAGCCAGCGCTTACCATGCAGGAAAATTTATTCAACCTGCTGGGGGGAAGAACAGGGTTTACTTTCCTGAAGATGGCGTCGTTTACTTTCGCCCTCGATCAAGTGATTATGGTAAATTGAAGCCGAAAGTTAGTAAAATAACCGAAGATCGGGATATTCTGGCAGAATTGCTGGATCAAGATACAATACCTGTGAATGCATGGGTAGTGCTGAACCATAATACGAGGCTTGGGCAAAAATATACAGATGCGTCAGTGCAAAATATTTTTGGCGATAAATACCCTTACAGCCTTTGTCCGGCAAATCCAGATGTACGTCATTATGCTCGAACAGTTTGCGTAGATATTTCTGAAAATTATTCAGTAAAAAGTTTATTACTAGAGACCCCCGGATATATGTCATTCGCTCATGGATTTCATCATGAATTTGCCATGGTTCCTGGAAATAAATGGCTTGAGAATATGCTGGGTTTATGTTTTTGCGATTATTGTAAAAAAGGTGCAATTTCAAATGGTATTGATGTTGAAGCTCTTCAAGCAAATATTGGTAAGCGTTTAAATTCGATTTTAGATATGGGGCTGGAAGTTGATAGTGATTTAGCCTCAGCCTGGTGGGAAGCAGATTTATTATTTGAGAAAGGGTTGATTGAGTTCCTGCGTTTTAGATGTGGGGTGGTTTCTTCATTAATTTCTGAAATTCGTGAGAGTGTTAAACCTGAAGTCGCCGTAAAGGTAATTGCGACAACCCAAAGCCCTCATGCCACCAGCTTTGTCGAAGGGCACGACCTGAAGTCACTGCATTCAATTTCTGATGGCCTGGAGCTGCCGCTTTATCAGTCGTCGGCGGAACGTGCGGCATTAGACGCTTATAATGTAATTTCCCAGTTGGGCACTTCGGAGGGGTTAAGCGTGATATTGAGACCGGGTTATCCTGACATGAAAAATATTGCTCAGTTATCGGAGACTATTACACGCCTTTCCGCATTAAATTTGAATAATATTTCTTTTTATAATTACGGCATGCTTCCACCTTCCAGGCTTGAATGGATAAAGACAGTACTAGATCAAATAAAGGATAAATGTTGATGTACGATATGCAAGGGCGACATATTATGGTTACGGGAGCCGCAGGTGGAATAGGACAAGAAATATGCAGATATTTTATTGATTCAGGAGCCTATGTATTTGCAATTGACCTTGATGAAGAAGGATTAAATAAATTACGTTCCGCACTTTCCGCTAAGTCAAATAAATTACATACGGCCAGCCTGGACATTACTAATTTTGATGATATCATGAGTGCTGTTAACACCTATGGCGATACTTACAAACAAATTGATACACTGATTAATAATGCAGGGTTCACTTTTGCATCTACATTGGCGACGACAACTCCGGCGACATGGAAAAAAGATTTAGATTTAAATCTAACAGCAGCATTCAATTGTGTTGAAGCTGTAAAGGGCGCTATGATAGATAATAACGAAGGCGTTATTGTAAATATAGCAAGTGTTAATGGCATAATCTCACTTGGGGACCCTGCATACAGTGCGGCTAAAGCAGGATTAATCAGCTACACAAAATCCCTTGCGATGGAATATGGAAAGTATAGAATTAGAGCAAATATAGTAGCGCCCGGAACTGTAAAAACGCCTGCCTGGAATACGCGAGAGGCGAAAAATTCTACAGTTTTTTCAGATCTCCTCAAATGGTACCCGTTACAGAATATTCCTGAGCCATATGATATTGCCGCTGCTGTAGGTTTTCTCGCTTCCAATGAATCTCGTATGATTTCAGGTATCGTACTTCCCGTTGATGCAGGATTGATGGCTGGAAATCAGGTTATGGCYGGTGAACTTACACAGGAAGCAATATAATGGCCCTTGATCTAAAAGCCATAGATAACTGTTTGGTTGAGGCCGGAACAAAAGGTTTGCCTCATGAAGCAGAAGGTGCTCCTCTTTCTGAGATAGATTTCAATTCCTTGAATCCCCTCAAGGGTGATTGTTCGTATCCAGTTGCCATCATTAAAGAACAAGCACTTAACCATAATATTTACATTATGCAGCGTTATATGGATAGGGCTGGCATGAGGTTTGCCCCTCATGGTAAAACGACGATGAGCCCCCAAATTTTTGACCGCCAACTTGAGGCCGGGGCGTGGGGAATTACGGTTGCAACTATGCCACAGGTGCGTGTTTGCAGGCGTTTTGGTATTTTTCGAATTATCATAGCCAATCAGGTTATTAGTACTAAAGATATTCAATATCTGGTACAGGAAACGGCTCAAAACCCGGATTTTATTTGTTTCTCTTTAGTGGATTCCATAGAAGCTGCAGACCGCCTGCAAAGTATCATTGAAGAGACAAACAATATAGTAAAACTAAAAGTGCTTCTTGAAATTGGAATGTCCGGGGGACGATGTGGCTGCCGTACAATGGAAGAAGCGTTGAGTATTGCGCATCATATTAAAACATTGTCAAACGTAGAACTCCATGGCCTGGAAAGTTATGAGGGCTTATTGAATTCCGGTAAAACTGAACAAGATACCTTGGCTGTGAATGAATTTATGGCTAAAATGAAAATGGTTTATAATAATTGTGTAGAGCATAATCTATTTTTTAATAAAAAAGAGATTATGCTTACTGCTGGAGGGACTGCGTTTTTTGATCTTGTTGCGAAGGCATTTGGTGATACGGATAAACATCATATTGTTCCTGTCATCAGAAGTGGTTGTTATGTAACACATGATTCCGGATTTTATAAAAAACTGGTGAATGAGGTTCATAAACGAAAAGCTGCGGGCACAGGGCCAGAGCTTCAAAGCGCCCTTGAAGTATGGGCCCAGGTTATTTCCCGACCTGAACCCGATCTCGCCATTATTGGGCTTGGAATTCGCGATATTTCAAATGATATTGAGCTACCGGTTGTTGAAAACTGGTTTCGCTCCGAAATAATGGATATTCCAAAACCACTTACTGATTGTATACTTATCAAGATAATGGATCAGCATGCGTTTTTACGTATAGGTCAAGGGTGTGATTTGAAAGTCGGTGACCTTGTAAGTTTCGGCGTTTCACATCCCTGTACAACATTCGATAAATGGAAAGTTTTGCTACTCGTCGATGAGAATTATCAAGTCACGTCGGTAATAAAAACTTTCTTCTAGATTAATGCAATGGATAATAGAATGACTGCTATGCCAGAAGGCTCGGCCGATATTGTTTTTCGAGGAGGAACAATCATTGATGGCACTGGAGATGCGGGTGTCATTGGGGATGTTGCAATTGTTGGGAATAGGATAATTGCCATTGGTTCTTTGAATGATATTAGCGGTGTAAAAGAGGTTAACATTGCAAATAAAGTTATTTGCCCTGGCTTTATTGATGTTCATACTCATGATGATCAGGTTTGTATAACGTCTCCGAGGATGACAGCCAAAATTAGCCAGGGCGTGACCACAGTGATAACGGGTAATTGTGGCATTAGCCTTGCCCCCTTGGCACCAGGAAATGATATACCCCAGCCACTTAACCTTTTAGGCCAGGCGGAAAATTTTAAATATTCAGAATTTGAATCATTTGTTCAAGCCGTCCAAAAATCTGTGCCTGCCGTAAATATTGCATCGTTAGTTGGTCATACGACCTTACGCGTCGGTGCCGTTGCAGATCTCGGTAATAAAGCCACGCCCCAAGAACTTAAACTTATGCAGCGTAGACTTAAGAATGCTATGAAGGCGGGGGCTATTGGACTAAGTACCGGACTATTCTATAGTCCGTCTCAAGCAGCAGATATTGGTGAAGTCTCAGCTTTGACTAAGATAGTTGCCGAAATGGGAGGAATTTGCACGGCTCATATTCGCAATGAAATGGATCAAATCAGGGATGCCCTGGACGAAGCATTTCAAGCAATTCGATCTACAAAAGTTCCCTTGATTATATCACATCACAAATGTGCAGGTGTAAAGAACTGGGGAAGGTCTGGTGAAACGCTGGCCATGATAGATGTTGCAAACCGTTATTCTCCAGTTGGCCTGGATTGTTATCCGTATATTGCAGGTTCAACCATTATTATACCTGATTTGGTAGATGGTGAGATCGACATTCTCATAACATGGTCTGAAAAATACCCGGACGTTTCCGGTCGATACTTAAAGGACATATGTGCTGAATGGAATTGTAGTGAAAGAGAAGCCGCTGAAAGGCTGGTTCCGGGTGGGGCGTGTTATTTCCAAATGAATGAGAAAGATGTACGCCGTATTCTTCAACATCCTCGCTGTATGATCGGGTCTGATGGATTACCGTCAGACCCGAATCCGCATCCCAGGCTTTGGGGTACTTTTCCCCGAGTATTAGGTCATTACGCCCGTGATGTTGGCCTTTTCTCGTTGGAAACAGCGGTTCATAAAATGACGGGCCTTGCCGCTCGGACGTTCGGATTAATGAACCGAGGCATTCTAAAGAGCGGGAATCAGGCAGATATTGTAATTTTCGATCCTGAAACAATTATGGATGGCGCAACGTTTGACACGCCTGTTCAGGCAGCACAGGGCATTGAAGATGTGTATGTGAATGGTGAATTAACGTGGTCACGTGGGCAACATACGGGAAAGTGTAATGGTAAATATTTGTCTGGAAATGCGAATTGAAGCATTTAGAAACAGCTCTGTCATCACGGACTGGATGGTTTTTATAATACTGTTAGGTCGCATTCTTCCCTTGACGAAAATACCCCGCATGAGGCTTACTGGAAATCAAGAAAATAATTTTATGACATGGGATTAATCCCATGTCATAAAGCACAAGAATTGGTAGTATAACATGAAACAAGATACACCTTAATTTCGCTGCCAAACTGTCCGAATAAACAGGACTACCTTAGACTTATGGCTCATTGAGAGGTGGTCCCAGAAAATAGGACAGTGTGTTAAGCTTTTATTTTGATCATGAAAGGATCATATGAATGAGTAGAACACGCAAGAACTATCCGGCCTC
>NVTJ01000015.1 GCA_002401545.1 Alphaproteobacteria bacterium | reverse complement strand
GATACGGCGATCTCCTCAACCATTTCCGCCTGTTCCTGCACCGCTGTTTCAGACCCGTGAAATTCCATGAATAATGTGGGTTCCACCGGATAATCCAGGCCGGAATAACGGTTGATAATATCCACCAGCAAGTCATCAATCAATTCAATGCGTGCGATGGGGATGCCCATCTGGATGACATCAACAACGGTATTTACCGCCCCCTCCAGCGTATTAAAGGGGCAGACGGCGGCGGACATGGCTTCGGGAATGCCATAAAGCCTGACGGTAATTTCCGTGATGATGCCAAGGGTTCCCTCAGACCCCACCAGCAACCGGGTCAGGTCGTAACCGGCGGCAGATTTTTTTGCCCGGCCGCAAGTGGTGATAACCGTGCCGTCCGCCATGACAGCTTTCAGGGAGATGACATTCTCCCGCATGGTGCCGTAACGAACCGCATTGGTGCCCGATGCCCGGGTTGCCGCCATGCCGCCAAGGGTCGCATTGGCCCCGGGATCTATGGGAAAGAACAATCCGCTATCGCGCAGGTCGTGATTGAGTTGTTCGCGGGTGACCCCGGCCTCTACGGTACAGTCCATATCCTGTGGATTGAGGGTGACGATGTTGTTCATCTGATTGAAATCCAGGGTGATGCCACCGCGCACCGCCAGAAAATGCCCCTCCAGCGCGGTTCCGGCACCGTAGGGGATGACCGGAATCCCATATTGATGACAAAGCCCGACAATCCGGCTCACTTCTTCCGTATTTCTGGGGAAGGCTACCGCATCGGGAAGGCAGACATCATAATGGGTCATTTCCTCGCCGTGGTGCAGGCGGACCGCATGGGCGACACTTAACCGCTTTCCCATATCGGAACCAAGCCGGGCCAGAAGTTTATTCAGGTTTTCACTCATGGTTATAAGCATATCCCATTAAAATATTCTATGCTATATACAATTGGGAAGGGGAGGCAATGAGTCACAGAATAATTCAGATACATATCCGCAAGGGCAGCGGCGATCTGGCTCGGAAGATCAAGCTGATTACGGCCCCCATTGACATATGGCCGGTGGGACCGGATGGCCTCAGTTACGCCCTTCTGGTCCGGACCCAGGATACCCAGAATGTCACGGACCGGCTGCAGGAGCTTTTTCTGAAAAACCAGATTATCCGCATCGTGCTTCAGCCGGTGGAGGCGATCCTGCCAAAGCCCGCAGAGAAGGTCAGGGCCGAAGTGCCGCAGGCGGCAGACCCGGTTCAGGGCGGTGAAAACGGTAAAAAATCCAAACCGGCAAAAACATTTTCCGGCATCAGCCGGGACGAGCTTTATGCCGATGTATCGCGCGGGGCCGAGACCAGCACCAGTTATATTTTGCTGGTGATTTTTTCCACTATCGTTGCCGGGATTGGCCTGATTGAGAATAATGTGGCGGTGGTTATCGGGGCGATGGTGATAGCGCCTTTGCTGGGGCCGAATCTGGCTCTTGCCTTATCCACGGCCCTTGGGGACCTTGACCTGATGGCGGGCGCCCTGAAAACCATGGTAGTTGGTTTTCTGATTGCTCTGGGGTTAAGTTTTTCCCTGGGGCTTGTCTGGGGCCATTACTGGCCGGATGAATTAAACAGCCCGGAACTTCTCTCCCGCACGGTGGTTGGCTTTGGCAGTATCGCGCTGGCGCTGGTGTCCGGTGCGGCGGCTGTGCTGTCTCTGGCCAGTGGCCTTTCAAGCGTTCTGGTCGGGGTGATGGTGGCGGTGGCGCTTTTGCCGCCGGGGGCGACAATCGGCATCATGCTGGGTGCTGCGCGTTATGACCTGGCCGGGGGGGCGGCATTATTGCTGGCGGTGAATATTGTCTGTGTCAATCTGTCGGCCAAACTGGTATTCCTGTTTAAGGGTGTGCAGCCCCGCACCTGGTTTGAGAAGAAAAAGGCCCGCCGGGCAATGATTTTCTATATCATTTTCTGGCTGTTGAGTCTGAGCGTTCTGGGCTATATCATTATTCTAAGGAATGTTTGAGTTTCTTCTTCAGGTTCACCTCAAGGGCGACTTTAATCTTGCTTCCATTCTGGCCGTCAAATTCAGTGGTGATGCCTTTCAGGGATGGCAGGGCGGCTTTATGACCTTTAATCACATTCTGTGGCAGGGACAGGATACACGCGCTGCCTTCCGCCTGAAAACGGGCAGTCCCCCCGGCGGGCAGGCAGATGACTTTATACGTCAGGCGGCCCTTTGGCAGTTTGGTTATTTCCTGAATTTCTCCCTTATCAAGCAACAGTTCCAGCTCGTCGAAATCAAGGCGGAAGCTGATTTTTTCAGGATCTATGCGAAGTTTCATAATAACCCGCCGGCGGCAAATCCGGGGTAGAGAGGATAAATGTCAATCATCGTTCCCGCCTTCAGGGACAAGCCGCCTTCGGGGATAACGGCCCAGCAGTTTTGTGCCAGCATGGGCTTGATCTTAAAGGATTCCTGACCGGGCAGAATTTCAACCACAAGCCTGCCTTTCTCATCATGCTGACAGAAAGATTTTTGGAAAAAGCGAAACAGGGAGTCTTTGGAAAAATCATTTTTCAGTACGGCCTGAACAGGATTTTCCGGCTTCATGCCGCGCAACTTCCGTATCAGAGGGTAGGCAAAAAACCGCAGCCCCACAGCGGATGCAACCGGGTTGCCGGGCAGGCCGAAATAAGTGGTGCCGCAGGGGAAGCGCGCAAATAATATGGGCTTTCCGGGCCGGATTGCCGTCTTGTGAAACAGAATTTCCGCGCCCATTGCCCGCAATCCGTCGGGAATAAAATCGTAGCGCCCCATGGACACCGCCCCGGAAGACAGAATGATCTGGACATCTTTTGACAGGATTTCCCGGACTTTCTGTTCAAATTTTTCCGGCTCATCAAAAATAGTGCCTTCGTTGGTGGCCGGAATACCGTGGGATTTCAGGCTTTGCATAAGATAAGGCGCATTGCAGTTTCGGATCTGTCCGGGCAACAGAGTCCGGTCCATTTCATCCACCAGTTCTTTGCCCGTGCTGATCACAGCGGCCTTTGGCGGGGTGGTCACCGGAATATTATCCTGCCCCAATGCGGCCAGTACCATAATATGATGGGGTGTGATTTCGACCCTCTTTTCGATCAGCAGATCTCCGGGGCAAAAATCAGTTCCGGCTTTACGAATATTCTTTCCGGGGAAGCCTCTCTCCATGATGGAAATTTTTATGGGTCTTTGTTTATCATTTGTTTCAAGAATACGGGTATCTTCGATGCGGATAACGGCGTCATAGGCGTCCGGTACCGGTGCCCCGGTCATGATTTCCCATGCGCCGTCGCCACCGTCAGAAGGACTGTCCCCCGCCATTGTGCTGCCATCAACGCAGAGGATGACGGGATTTTCCATCGTTGCGTCTCGCACAGAATTGCTTTTTACCGCGTARCCATCCATAGCCGAATTATGAAAAGGCGGAATATTTTCCGTGCCGGTAATTCTTGCTGCGGAAATTTGTCCCAGAGCATGATTGAGGGAGACAGTCTTTGTGGATTGTGGCTCTCTGCCCGATAGAATTATTTTTAGCGCGTCAGCATAGGGTAACATGGTCTTATCCGCCGGTGGAGGACAGGTTGGGGATCAGGCCGGTTTCGCCCTGAGCGAGGAAATGGGACGATTTCTTATAATTCAGTTGTTTCATGACCCGCTGTTGCAAAGCCTGCTTCTGGTCATCGCTTTGCAACAGGTCGCGCAGCGGAATACCGATGTTGCCAAACAGGCACAGGCGAAGGTCCCCGGTTGATGTAATCCGCAGCCGGTTGCATCCGGCGCAGAAATCTTTTGAATAGGGGGCGATCAGGCCAATGGCGCCGAGATAGTCGGGGTGGGTGAAATTCACCGCCGGCCCCGCCCCGTTGACACGGATATTTTCAATCCATCCCAGCTCAACCAGCCGGGACCGGATCACCTCAGCAGACAGATGGCGTTTCCTGAAATAGTCAAGGTTGTCGCCGGTCTGCATCAATTCAATGAAGCGGACCGTAACGGGCCGTCCTTTAACATAATCCAGATAATCATTAAGCGAATTTTCATTGATACCCTTGAGAAGCACCACATTCACCTTGACGCTGTCATAGCCAACCTCAAGCGATTTTTCAATGCCCGCCAGTATGGATGGCAGGCGGTCATGGCCGGTGATTTTGTGGAACAGCTCCCGGTTCAGGCTGTCTATGCTCACATTCAGATTTCTCATGCCGGCTTCATACCAGATTTGCGCGTTATCCCTCAGGCGGTAACCGTTGGTGGTAAAGGCCATGGTTTCGATGCCCGGCGTATGGGATACCAGATCAATAATGTCAGAAAAATCCCTGCGCACGCTCGGCTCACCACCGGTCAGACGGATTTTCCATACCCCCAGTCCGGCAAAAGCCGTCACCAGCCGCTGGATTTCATCCCGGGTTAAAAATTTGGGTTTGCTGCTACATTGATAGCCATCAGGCAGACAATATTCGCAGCGAAAATTACATATATCGGTAATTGACAGACGCAGATAGGGAAACCGGCGGTCATGTTTATCAACCAAATTAATTGGTTCCTGCTTCACTTGTATTCTCCTTTCCAAATACGGGAGGCTATGGTGTTTTCACCATAACCCGGCAGATTTTTTAATCTGCGGCCAGCGAACCATGTCCATAACGGGGTTAGGTCCGAAGGCTTCGGAGCGGGGCGTTACCGGTAAGGATAAGACCTCGACGCTTATGAGTATATATAAAGAACGAAAAGAAATCCAGAGTTGATATGGATCAAAAACTGGAAATTACTGATAATAATTATTTGAAAACGGCCCTGATATCCTGACTGCAATCAGGATTTGGGCATTCCGGGGTATTATGCCTGGCGCAGGCGCTGGCCAGATCATGGTCACAAAAGCCGCAAAGAGCATTAACATTGGGCAGAATTACAGAATTCTTGTTTACCTCAAAGCCATTTTCCTTGAAGGTTTTCAGGGTACGGGAAAAGGTCTCCGGTTTCATATCCAGATAGGAGGCAATCAGCGATTTGTCGTAAGGCAGTTCAATAAGGTCGGGTATCCTGCCCTGTTCCAGAAGAAGTTTCAGCAGGAACCAGCCCACCCGTTCCGCGGCCGGTTTCAGCCGGATATTCTCGAATTCCTGAATCAGGCTGTGGGAATGCTGGGAGATCCCGTCCAGCACCCTGAGGGCCAGTTCGTTATATTGTTTTATTCTTTCGCGGATGATCGGCGCGGGCAGGGTCAGGATAACAGCTTTTTTGGCCACCTGGGCGCTGACCGGATAGGTGGCGTTGAGGAAAACCGCCGATTCGGCCACCATATCACCGGAGGTGAGCATTTGCAGCACGGTTTCATCACCGCTTGCGGTGCCCTTGAATAACTTTACCCAGCCACTGAGAATGATATGAAGGCGGCTTGAAACTTCGCCTTCCAGAAACAGGAGCTTGCCTTTTTTATATTCCCGGACCTGTGCGTGTTGCAACAGGCTGGAGATGATATCCTCCGGTAAATTTATGAAAAAAGGCAGTTCTTCAATAAAATCCCTTTGTTGCGAGCTTATGCTTTCTACCGCGCGGGTGACCTGAATTCTGGCGGCCTGGGACTGGTCGCTTGTCGTCCTATCATTTTTTGACAGGGTTTCTGCCAGTTTTTCCTCAATCCTTTTCATCAGATTCATTTTTTCCGAGGTCAGGTTGAACCAGTCAATAGCGGTGAGGTCGGGAACGGTAACTTTATGCCCCGCTTTCAGACCGTCATGTATTTCGACAAGTTTGCGGATAGCACTGCCGTGCATAATACTTTCATAAAGTCTTTTTTGTCTGTCATCGGCCATGGCAAAGAAGGTGCGCTTGAAACTGTTCTGTTCGGAAAGGAGGAAACGAAACCGATCAAGAAATTCCCGATTGTCAAAGGATTTGGCCACCAGACCACGGGCGCCCAGGGCCCTTATACGGCCAGTTTTTTCCTTCAGCTGTAAAAAATACGAGTAGGCGCTGACTTTTGTCGGGTCAYTATTTTTATTGAACAGCGCCACCAGAACCATAATATCCATTAGCGGGCTGATAACATTATGGCTGTAGCCGCTGATGATTTCTGTCGGGTTGAATTCAAGATTGAGGATTCGGTTTCGGCGGGACTTGACGGTTTCGGTATTATCCAGCACGATTTTCATTTTATTCAGGAATTCATCATCAAAGTCGAAATTATCGTGCCATTCTTTCAGATGCGCCCGGATTTTTTCAAAGACGGCATGGGATTTCTCGAAAGCCTGCTGTAGTTCTGGCTTAAACAGCTTACCCCTGCTGCTGACAAAAAGCACAGCACAGCCGCGCTCCTCCTGCATTTTATGCAGGGCATCGCCGAGATAAAGAAGTGCTTTATTCATAAGAGATACAGTTATTTGTTTATTGATACCCAGCATAATATTAGGACAGTTTTATTAAACTCACAAGGTTTCTTGTGAAAAACAGATATTCGGGTAAAAATTTTTTGAAATTTTCTTAAGTCCTTGACCAAAGTCAAATTCAACTGGCTTTTCATCGCCTAATGTCCCCCCAATCAGAAAATTTATATGAACATATTTAATTGTCATAAGGGATTTAGTCATGAATGTTGCAAATGTAACACCCGGTGAACAGAGACAGGCACTCACCAGCAGTACCCTGGCCTTTGTCGTTTGTTTTGCTGTCTGGACAATGTTTTCCATTATTGGTCTGAAAATCAAGGCGCAGCTGGGCCTGTCAGATACCCAGTTTGGTATTCTGGTGGCGACGCCTATTCTCACCGGTTCCCTAAGCCGGATTTTCCTCGGCATCTGGGCCGATCAATATGGTGGCCGGATTATCTATACCTTTCAGATGCTCATCACTGCGGTGGCGGCCTATCTGCTGACCATGGTGTCCACTTATCCCATGTTTCTGGTGGCGGCTCTGGGCGTTGGTCTGGCGGGCGGCAGTTTCGCGGTTGGTATTGCCTATGTCTCCACATGGTATCCTAAAGATCGTCAGGGTACGGCGCTTGGTATTTTCGGCATGGGTAATGTGGGGGCGGCGGTGACCAACTTTGGCGCGCCTTTCCTGCTCATATTCATGGATGGCCAGTGGCAGGGCGTTGCCAAGATTTATGCCCTTGTCCTGCTCATCACTGCCATATTATTCTATATCTTCAGCAAGGATGATCCGGCCCTGCGCGAACGTCGGGAAAAGGGTATCAAACATGCCTCCTTCAAGGAGCAGCTGGAACCGCTGAAAAATTTGCAGGTATGGCGTTTTTCGCTTTATTATTTCTTTGTCTTCGGGGCTTTTGTCGCTCTGGCCCTGTGGTTACCGCGTTATTATGTGGGCGCTTATGGCCTTGAGTTGAAAACCGCCGGTATGCTGGCGGCGGCTTACGCGCTACCGGGCAGTATTTTCCGGGCTCTGGGCGGCTGGTTATCAGATAAGATCGGTGCCCGGCGGGTCATGTACTGGACATTTGGCGTTTCTGTAGCCTGCACCTTTATCATGTCCTATCCCGCGACCGATTATACTGTGGCTGGAATCAACGGACCCATAGATTTCAACATCACCATACCCCTGTGGCTGTTTGTTTCCTTAACCATTGTGCTTGGCTTCTTCATGTCGCTGGGCAAGGCGGCAGTCTTTAAACATATTCCGGTTTATTATCCGGGCCATGTGGGTTCCGTCGGCGGTATTGTCGGCCTGATCGGGGGGTTGGGTGGTTTCTTCCTGCCCATAAGCTTTGGCATTATGAATGATGTGATTGGTGTCTGGACCAGCTGTTTCATGCTGCTGACCATCCTGATCGGCATCGCCCTGATCTGGATGCATTTTTCCATCATCCGCATGGATCGCAAGAATATGCCTGAACTGCACGGTCCGCGCTATTTGCCGGAACTTGATGCAATTAAACAAAAATAGAATTAGAGGATTAAGATTATGGCTGAAGATATTAAACAATGGAATCCGGAAGATTCCGCAGAATGGGAAAGTCGCGGCAAAGCGATTGCCAACAGAAATCTGTGGATTTCAATCCCAAGCCTGCTGTGTGGTTTTGCGGTCTGGCTTTACTGGGGCATCATTACGGTGCAGATGCTGAATCTGGGCTTTCCCATTGCCAAGGGCGAACTTTTCACCCTGATGGCCATTGCTGGCCTGACCGGGGCAACGCTTCGTATCCCGAGCACCTTCTTTATCCGGCTTGGCGGCGGGCGTAATACCATCTTCTTCACCACGGCGCTGCTGATGATTCCGGCGGTCGGGGCTGGTTTTGCCCTGCAGGATATTAATACGCCGCTGTGGCAGTTCCAGATCCTGGCCTTTCTCTCAGGTCTTGGCGGTGGTAACTTCGCCTCCTCCATGTCCAACATCAGCTTCTTCTTTCCAAAAAAAATACAGGGTCTTTCACTGGGCCTGAATGCGGGCCTTGGGAATTTTGGCGTGACAACCATGCAGATTCTGGTGCCGTTGTTCATGACATTTGGTATTTTTGGCGGCGCGTCAATGGAACTGGTAACCACCAGCGGAACCCTGATTGGTAAAATTCCGGCGGGAACAGAAACCTATATTCATAATGCCGGGTTCCTGTGGCTGCTGTTTCTGGTGCCGTTGGCTTTTGCCGGCTGGTTTGGCATGAATAACATTACCGACGAGCATGTGTCTCCCGATGTGGGAAGCCCTGCCGGCGTCTTTGTAAAAATTACTTTCATGCTGATTCTGGGTTTTGTGGCGGCGGCCTGTGGTCTGTGGCTGCTTTTGCCGGAAACCGCATCGGGCCTGCCAACTTCCGGTCTGAACTTAAGCAAATGGATTGTCTTACCCATCGTTATTGTGATGACGGTATATATGTTGAAACTGATCCCCGGTCAGATCGGGGACAGCCTGAAGCGGCAGTATAAAATCTTTGAAAACAAACATACCTGGGCCATGACCGTAATCTATACCATGACCTTTGGATCTTTCATTGGTTTTGCGGCGGCTTTCGGGCTGGCCATTAAAGTTATCTTTGGTTACCAGCATATTATGGTTGATGGTGTCATGACCCATGATCTGGCCAACCCGGATGGCCCAAGCGCCCTGATGTTTGCCTGGACGGGTCCGTTTATTGGTGCTTTGATCCGGCCTCTGGGCGGTATTATTGCTGACAAGTTTGGCGGCGCGCGGGTGACCCAGTATATCTCCGTCGTTATGGTGGCCTGTGCCCTGGGCGTGGCTTATTATATGAAGCTGGCCTATGCTTCTGCCACACCGGAAGAGTTTTTCATCCCCTTCCTGATCCTGTTCCTTATTCTTTTTGCCGCAACAGGTATCGGCAACGGCTCCACATTCCGTACCATCGCCATCGTCTTTGACAGGGAACAGGCGGGCCCTGTGCTTGGCTGGACATCGGCCATTGCCGCCTATGGGGCTTTCATTATTCCCAAAGTATTGGGTGAGGAAATAAAGAATGCGACCCCGGAACTGGCCCTTTATGGCTTTGCCGTATTTTACTGTGTTTGCATCGTGATCAACTGGTGGTTCTACCTGCGTCCCGGTGCCTATGTGAAGAACCCGTAAACGACTGACATTCTAAATGAGAGACTAAAGATATGAGCCATTTTTTGGACAAACTTACTTTTTTCACCAGAGAAAAGCCGGAAAGCTTTTCAGATGGACATGGTATCACCACTTCCGAAGACCGGGGGTGGGAACGGGCTTACCGGGGGCGCTGGTCCCATGATAAGGTCGTGCGTTCCACCCACGGGGTGAATTGTACCGGGTCGTGCAGCTGGAAAATTTATGTCAAGGGCGGATTGGTGACCTGGGAAACCCAGCAGACCGATTATCCCCGCACCCGGACGGATTTGCCAAATCATGAGCCGCGCGGTTGCGCCCGCGGGGCCAGCTACAGCTGGTATCTTTACAGCTCGGCACGGGTGAAATATCCCATGATCCGCAGCCGGCTTCTGAAGCTGTGGCGGGAAACGAAGAATGTCTATGCCGATCCGGTAACGGCCTGGGGCAATATTGTCGAGGACAAGGAAAAGGCCACCTCTTACAAACAGGTTCGCGGCCTTGGCGGTATGGTTCGGGCCAGTTGGGATGAGGTCAATGAAATCATCGCGGCGGCCAATATCTATACCGCCAAAACCTATGGTCCTGACCGGGTGGTTGGTTTTTCTCCCATTCCGGCCATGTCCATGGTGTCCTATGCGGCAGGGTCACGTTATCTGTCTCTGATCGGCGGCGTATCTTTGAGTTTTTATGACTGGTATTGCGATCTGCCACCGGCTTCGCCGCAAACCTGGGGCGAGCAGACGGATGTGCCGGAAAGTGCCGACTGGTATAATTCATCTTATATTATGGCCTGGGGTTCCAATGTGCCGCAAACCCGGACCCCTGACGCCCATTTCTTCACCGAAGTGCGTTATAAAGGCACCAAGACCGTGGCCATCACCCCGGATTACAGTGAGGTCGCCAAACTGAGCGACATATGGCTGAACCCGCGTCAGGGTACGGACGCCGCCATGGCCATGGCCATGGGGCATGTGATCCTGACTGAATATCACGCCAATGCCCAGAGTGATTATTTTGACGATTATACCCGGCAATATTCCGATATGCCGTTTCTGGTTCAGATTGATGAACAGGACGGGGTGTATGTGGCGGGCCGGACCCTTCGGGCCTCTGACTTTGACGGCAACTTAAATCAGGAAAATAATCCGGACTGGAAATCATGCGTCATTGATGCCAATACGAATAAGATTGTGATCCCCAATGGTACGGTTGGCTCGCGCTGGGGTGAAGACGGGCAGTGGAATCTGGAATCCAAGAATCTGGCGGACGGCAATGAAATCTGGCCGTTGAAAACACTGGTGCAAAAGCATGACGAAGTCCTGTCGGTGGGCTTCCCCTATTTCGGCAATCTGGAGCATGAGCAGCCCATCTTCACGGCCACAGACCATGACAGTGTGTTGTTTCACAATATTCCGGTCCGGAAAGTTAAAACCAGAGACGGTGACAAATATGTCGCTACCGTCTTTGACCTGATGTTGGCAAACTACGGTGTGGACAGTGGTCTCGGCGGCGACAATGTGGCGGGGAGCTATGATGACGATGCGCCCTATACCCCCGCATGGCAGGAAAAAATCACCGGTGTATCACGCGAAAAAGTCATCAAGGTAGCGCGTGAGTTCGCGGACAATGCGGACAAGACCCGGGGGCGTTCCATGATCATCATCGGCGCGGCCATGAACCATTGGTATCATATGGATATGAATTACCGTGGTGTGATCAATATGCTGGTTATGTGTGGCTGTATCGGCAAGTCCGGCGGCGGCTGGGCCCATTATGTGGGGCAGGAAAAACTGCGTCCGCAAACCGGATGGCTGCCTTTGGCCTTTGCCACTGACTGGCATCGTCCGCCGCGCCATATGAACGGCACCAGTTTCTTCTATAACCATGCCAATCAATGGCGTTATGAGAAGCTGGGCGTGGATGAAATTCTCTCGCCGTTGGCTGACAAGAAGAAATGGGAAGATTATTCCCTCATTGACTGTAACATCCGCTCCGAAAGAATGGGCTGGCTGCCATCGGCACCGCAACTGGAAGAGAATCCGCTTGAGATCACCAAGCTTGCAAAGGCCGCCGGAAAGCCGACCGCAGAATATATTGTCGGCCGCCTGAAAGACGGGTCGCTGCGCATGTCTTGCGAAGACCCGGATAATCCGAAAAACTTCCCGCGCAATATGTTCATCTGGCGGTCCAATATTCTGGGCTCCAGTGGCAAGGGCCATGAATATATGCTGAAACATCTGCTGGGCACCCAAAACGGCGTGCTGGGCAAGGATATTGGCGAACGCGGTGCCGCACGGCCCAGCGAAGTTGTCTGGCATGACAAGGCACCCGAAGGCAAGCTTGACCTTGTGGTGACGCTGGATTTCCGTATGTCCACCACCTGCCTTTATTCCGACATCGTGCTGCCTTCTGCCACATGGTATGAGAAGAACGACCTGAATACGTCCGATATGCATCCCTTCATTCACCCCTTAAGCCGCGCCGTTGATCCCGCTTGGGAAAGCCGCAGTGACTGGGACATTTATAAGGGGTTGGCCGAGAAATTCTCTGAACTCTGTCCGGGTCATCTGGGCGAAGAAACCGATGTTGTGGCGATGCCGATCCTTCATGATACCCCGGCCGAACTGGCACAGGGACTTGATGTGAAGGAATGGAACAAGGGTGAAATTGATCCCATCCCCGGAAAAACCATGCCGGCTTATGTGGATGTGGTGCGCAATTATCCCGACACTTACAAGAAGTTCACCGCCCTTGGGCCGCTCCTGACCAAAATAGGTAACGGCGGTAAAGGCATCGCCTGGAATACGGAACCGGAATATAAATTCCTCGGCGAATTAAACCGGGTCGTCACCGACGAGGGTGTGACCAAAGGTATGCCCCGTATTGAAACCGATATTGACGCGACCGAGGTTATCCTGTCACTGGCCCCTGAAACCAATGGTCAGGTGGCGGTGAAAGCCTGGCGTGCGCTGGAGAAATTCACCGGACGCAAGCATCAGCATCTGGCAAAACCGAAAGAGGATGAAAAGATTCGCTTCCGGGATATTCAGGCCCAGCCGCGCAAAATCATCTCGTCGCCCACATGGTCGGGCCTTGAAGATGAGCATGTGAGCTATAATGCGGGCTATACCAATGTCCATGAGCTGATTCCGTGGCGCACCCTCACCGGGCGGCAGCAATTCTATCAGGACCACAGCTGGATGCGGGATTTTGGTGAAGGATTCTGTGTTTATAAACCGCCGATCAATACCAAAACCACGAAACCGGTTATTGACAGCAAAGACAACGGCAATCCGCAAATTGCCCTGAACTGGATTACCCCTCATCAAAAATGGGGGATTCACAGTACCTATTCAGAAAACCTGTTGATGCAAACTCTCTCGCGTGGTGGCCCCATTGTCTGGCTGAGTGAAGTTGACGCCCGGAAAATAGGGGTAGAAGATAATGACTGGATTGAGTTGTACAATGTGAACGGTGCCATCGCGTGCAGGGCCGTCGTGTCCCAGCGGGTTAACGAAGGCATGTGCATGATGTATCACGCTCAGGAAAAAACCATCAATACCCCCGGTTCTGAAATGACCGGCAAGCGCGGCGGCATCCATAATTCTGTCACCCGCGCCGTGGTCAAGCCGACCCATATGATCGGCGGCTATGCCCAACTGTCTTACGGTTTCAACTATTATGGCACGGTTGGGTCAAACCGGGATGAATTTGTCATCTGTCGCAAGATGGACAAGGTGGATTGGCTGGATGAACCGAAAGACGGTGTTTCTAAAAATATTGATCACGAGGAGCTGGCATAATGAAAATTCGTGCTCAAATAGGAATGGTCCTGAATCTGGATAAATGTATCGGTTGTCACACTTGTTCTGTGACCTGCAAGAATGTCTGGACATCCCGGGCCGGGGTTGAATATGCCTGGTTCAATAATGTTGAAACCAAGCCGGGTGTGGGCTATCCCCGCGACTGGGAAAACCAGAATAAGTGGAACGGCGGCTGGTCGCGCCTGGAGGGCGGCAAGCTCAAGCCCAAGATGGGCGGCAAGTTCCGCATTTTGGCAAAATTATTCGCCAATCCCGACCTGCCGGAAATTGATGATTACTACGAACCGTTTACCTTTGAATATGAACGGCTTCAGAAAGCACCGGAGGTTCACACCCCACCAACCGCCCGTCCTCATTCCGCCATTACCGGCAAAGTAATGGAAAAGCTGGAATGGGGCCCCAACTGGGAAGAAATTCTCGGCGGTGAATTCTCCAAACGTTCACAGGATTATAATTTTGGCCAGATGGAAAAGGAAATCTACGGCGAGTTTGAAAATACATTCATGATGTATCTGCCGCGCCTGTGTGAACATTGTCTGAACCCGACCTGTGTTGCCGCCTGCCCGTCCGGGGCGATCTATAAGCGCGAGGAAGACGGGATAGTCCTGATTGATCAGGAAAAATGCCGGGGCTGGCGCATGTGTGTCAGCGGCTGCCCCTACAAGAAAATTTATTTCAACTGGGAAAGCGGCAAATCAGAAAAATGTACTTTCTGCTATCCGCGTATTGAGGCCGGGGACCCGACAGTCTGTGCCGAAACCTGTGTCGGCCGTATCCGTTACCTTGGGGTGATGCTCTATGATGCTGACCGGATTTCAGAGGCTGCCAGTGCTGAGGATGTGGAAGACCTCTATCAGGCGCAATGTGATATTTTCCTTGATCCCCACGATCCGGAGGTCATCGCACAGGCCAGAAAAGACGGTGTTCCCGACAGTTGGTTACAGGCGGCGAAAGAGTCTCCGGTTTACAAGATGGCTATGGACTGGAAGGTGGCTTTCCCGCTGCACCCTGAATACCGGACTTTGCCTATGGTCTGGTATATTCCGCCCTTGTCGCCCATTCAGTCGGCCATGGAAGACGGCCGACTGGAGAAAAGCGGC
Organism: Alphaproteobacteria bacterium; assembly: GCA_002401545.1. Lineage (GTDB taxonomy): Bacteria > Pseudomonadota > Alphaproteobacteria > Sphingomonadales > Emcibacteraceae > Paremcibacter. Next base: position 18,046 of record NVTJ01000015.1, on the reverse strand, counting down.
GTTATCCCCAACGTACAGGATCTTCGCATTCCGGTGAAGTATCTGGCCAATATGCTGACCGGCGGCAAGGAAGCCCCGGTGGTTCATGCGCTGGAAAGAATGCTGGCCATGCGGGAATTCATGCGTTGTAAAACCGTTGAAGGGGTCACCGATACGGCCATTCTGGACCGGGTGGGCTTAGATGAAAATACGCTGGATGACATGTACCGCATTATGGCACTGGCCAATTATGAAGACCGCTATGTCATTCCGACCAATCACCGGGAATATGCCGGTAAAACACCGTTCGATAATGAAATTGCCTTTGAGCAACGCTCGTCCTGCGGGTTCAGCTTTGGTAATGGTTGTGGTGACGGGGGGCAGAGCAGACCAAATCTGTTTGGCACCTCCACCCATAAAAATACCATGAGCGGAAAGATACAAAGGTGAGATTATGAAAACATTCAAAATTTTAGGGCTTCTTCTATCCTACCCGAAAGAGGAACTCATAGGGCATCTGGATGATTTGATGCAGGTATTGGAGCTTGAAAAGCTGCTGCCCGCACGGAACCTGAAAAAAATCAAGGCCTTTACCGAAGACTTGAAGGCCGGCGGGATTTATGATCTTCAGGAAAGCTATGTGGAATTATTTGACCGGGGGCGGGCGCATTGTCTGCAACTGTTTGAACATATCCACGGGGAAAGCCGCGACCGGGGGATGGCTATGGTCAATCTGGCCGAGGCTTATGAACAGAAGGGTTTTTATGTGTCTAAGGGCGAACTGCCCGACTATCTGCCGCTGTTTCTGGAATTTCTCTCCCTCTGTCCGTTGGATGAGGCGATGGATTTTCTCGGCGATCCGATCAATGTCATCGCAGCTATTGGGGTGAAGCTGAAAAAACGAGGGGCGTCCTATGCGGCGGTTTTTGAGGCCATAGAGGCTCTGTCGAAAGTCAAACCTGATCAGGATATGATCGCACTGGCCAGGGCGGAACCCCTTGAAAACCTGACCCATGACGATATTGACAAGGAATGGGAAGAGGCCAATGCCTTTGATAACAGTGATGTGGATTCAGCTGACTGTAACACCTGTAATGCCTTTTCAGGGGCAACTGAGGAAATACAAAATATTGCCAATGAACTAAGAGCTGGAGACCAGAAAAATGCCTGAAGCTACAACAGATTTTCTTAACCATCTGGTCTTTGGCCTTTATCCCTATATTGCCGTTATGGTGATGGTTCTGGGGTCCATACTCCGTTATGACCGGGATCAATACAGCTGGAAAGCAGGCTCCAGCCAGTTGCTGACTTCAAAGGGTATGCGCATGGGCAGTAACCTGTTCCATATCGGTATTATCCTGCTGTTCTTCACCCACCTTGTGGGTTTGCTCACCCCGGAATCACTGTATCATTATGTGATCACCACCGAGGGCAAGCAGATCATGGCCATGATTGGCGGCGGTGTTCTGGGCGGCATCTGTTTTATCGGTCTGTCGATGTTGCTGTGGCGGCGGATGACCGACCCGCGCATCCGGGCCACATCCAGATTTTCCGATATTCTGCTGTTATGGCTGCTTTATATCCAGCTTATACTGGGATTGATTTCCATCTATTATTCCGCACAGCATATGGATGGCTCCTCCATGGTGGCTTTGGGCAACTGGGCCCAGCATATTGTCACTTTCCGCAGTGGTGCCTCTGATTTTATCATGCATGAGCCATGGGTGTTCAAGGCGCATCTGTTTCTGGGGCTGACCATATTCCTGATCTTTCCCTTCACCCGGCTTGTGCATATGTTAAGCGTACCAGTGAAATATATTTTCCGGTCCGGGTATCAGATTGTGCGTAAACGTGGCCGAGGATATTGAAAGGGTTACTGATGCCGCTCTTTGTCAATAACTGTGAGATTACTGACGATCAGGTTCATACGGAGATGGTTAATCATCCTGCTCCGAACCTGGACGCGGCTCGGCTCGCTGCTGCCCGCGCACTGGTGGTGAAACAGCTTTTTCTGGAAGATGCCGTCGCCCGTGACATTATTTCTGCCAAGAAGATTGAGAGTCTTGGCGAAGAACAGGCAGAAGCCATCATTCAACAGCTTCTGGACGGCATCATCACCACGCCGGATCCTGACAACGAGACCTGTGAGCGCTATTACGCGCAGCATAAAGACCGTTTTATGGATAAAAAGACTGACAAGATTCTTCCTTTTGAGTTGGTCAAACCCCATATCGAGCAATATCTGGAAGACAAAGCCTATCACGCGGCTTTCCATGCCTATCTGGATGGTTTGATGGCCAGGGCGGAGATTGTGGGTCTGGGGGCCTAAGGGTATTGAAAATTAGTTATAGAATTTAAAACTTGCTATTTTACAGATATTGATTCATTTTTTAATAATGAGCGCACTAACTAAGGATAAATTCGAGAATTGGCTTAATCCAAGCATGTTGACTTGGGCTAGGAATTGGCGAGGTATGTCCATTGAAGATGTAGCAAGTAAATTCAAAAAAACGCCTGAACAAATCGTCGCATGGGAAACTAATCAAGCTACACCGACAGTTAAGCAAACAAGAAAACTAGCTAAAATATATCAACGATCCTTTATGGAGTTTTTCCTTAAACAGCCCCCAAAACTATCTCAGATCAAAGCCATTCCAGATTTTCGCTTGCACAAAGATATTTTTAACGCATCAAGAAATAGGGAAGTAGAACTTATTATTGAATGGGCTATTGCTCATAGGCACTCTGCTTTGGACCTTTTTTCAGAATTGGGAGAGAAGCCTATCCATATTCCTAAAAATCTATTTTTCTCACTCAAGACTTCTACTGAAGAGGCAGCAGAAGCCGCACGAAGAATAGTTAACTTTCAGGAATCAGAACAATTTAGCCTTAAGAAAGCAGAGGCATATAAATTGCCTATGCTAATTCGCAAAAAATTGGAATCTGTTGGAATTCTTACGCTTAAAGAATCTAAACTTAAATCATATGGCATACGTGGCTTCTGTATTGCAGAGTTTCCACTTCCAGTTATTGTCATTGGTAACGAAGCACCAACGGCTCAAGCTTTTACTATTGTCCATGAATTTGCACATATTTCACTAAAAGCAGGTGGCGTCTCAGGTCCTAGAAATAGGGAGTATAATCAAGTTCCAGAGGAGCGTTGGTGCGATAGGTTTGCTGCAGCCTTTCTTATGCCAAAAAATATTTTGGTAAAAGCTTACAAGACGGTTCCAAAAAAACCAATGGGAGTAATAAGCGATGAAGATCTCGAAAATCTAGCAAGTATGTTTAATGTCAGCCCACAAGCTATGCTTATTAGACTAGTACACCTAAAATATGTCAAAGCTGACTATTATTGGAATAATAAGAAAGTCCAATTTGATGAACTGGACAGTAATTATAAATCATTTGGCAGATCGAAATATTATGGGAGTCGGTTCCAATCAAAAAATGGGGAATTGTATACAAATTTGGTAATTGAAGCGTGGTCATCGGGTAGGATCACCAATCATAATGCGGCTCAATACATGGGCATTAAAAACCTTCGTCATTTGTATGACATCAGGGAAAATTTGGGGACTTAATGAAGAAGTATTGTTTGGATACATCTGGAATTTCTAACCCTTGGGGAGACTTACCTCATGATATATTTAACTCGCTTTGGGAAAATATTGAAGAACTGATCGTAAAGGGTATTTTTGCCGTCACTTTGGAAATTTATGAAGAACAGCTTTTAATTCCTAACCCTCTGGGTGAAATTATTAAGGTCAATAAAAATACGATGCTTTTAGAAATTGGCCAAGACGATTGGAATTGGCCTGGCTATATCGAAATATCAAATGATCTTAATGGCAAATATAACAATTTTATTTCTGAATATACAGGTAGGTCGCCAAGAACGATTGGTCTTAACGACATGACTATTATAGCTCTTGCCAAGACTCTTAATCTACCCGTTGTAAGTATGGAGGTCAGTTCTATGAATTCACTAACTAAGAGAAAAATTCCAGATATTTGCAAGCTTGAAAATGTTGGACATTTAACTTTTAACGAATTATTGAGAGCTGAAAAAATTAAGTTGTAATCATGTTATTGGTTAATGGAGGATTTAATTTCTAAGCAATTGTAGGAATCAATTTTGTTCTTCCGCTAAATCAATTCCTCGAACTGTTCCGTGTTCTCATTATAGGCCTGCAGGATGCCGCTGCCGATGTCGAAATGCCAGGCGTGGACCTGTAGTTTTTTTTCCAGCAGAGCCTCATGAACCCACGGGAAACCCATCAGGTTATTGAGGGAAATCAGGCTGGCGCGCCGTTCGCAAACGCTGGCGAGGGCCTCAAGGTTCATGGTGGATTTTTCCGTCGTGGTGAATTCAGCGGCCTTGTCGACAATTTTCATCCACGGCCGGATAAAACTGAAATCTTTATCTGAATTGGGTTGATCATCGGTCAATAATGCCCGGATGCCACCGCAACCGCTGTGGGCCATGATGATGATATGTTCGACCTTCAACTGGGTGACGGCAAATTCGATGGCTGCACTGGTGCCGTGATAGGTTTCGGCGTCCTGTTTATAGGGCGGGACCAGATTGGCCACATTATTGACGATGAATATCTCGCCAAGGCCTGAATTTGTGATGATTACCGGATTGACCCTGCTGTCACTACAGGCAATGATCATTATTTTGGGGCTTTGACCATCCTTGGCCCAGTTACGCCACGGGGTATTTTCTTCGCTCAGATACTGTCCGCGAAATCTGGCATAGCCATCAAGGAGTTTTGTGTAAGAATCCATATGGCCTCTGCCCTGTTTTTTATTTCATTATGTGCCGACCTGTTTCAGTCCGGCCATATTGTGATAATAGCCGTTGGAGAATTCGAGTGCAAACATTTCCGCCTGCAATATGTCATTTGCCTCTTCCAGATTGATTTTCCCGTCAAGGCGGTCGCGGTATATGCGGCTGACCTTCACCATATCCACATCATGGGGCGACAGGCGAAAATGGTTAATCCCCATTTTTGACAGCTCCGGCAGTTCCGCCATCAGGTTAGCGTAGCTGTAAGACAGGGTTTGCAGGCCGTTGATGGCAAGGAACGGCTGTCCGTCCATGGTGTCCACCGTCAGGCCGTCCGGGTCGCGTTCGCAAACATACTGACAGCCGTCCTTATGAAGTTTATGGGCGCGGGCATGGTAACAGCGGGCCGAAATGGCCAGCGGCATCCGGCCAAATATCTGTACCTCCAGCTCCGATGTGGCAACCTTTGCCAGGGCGCGCAGGGACGATGCCGGCAGTTCCGGGGCCAGGGAAATACGACTGGCGCCCCCGTCCTCATAATATTTCAGGCTGGCTTCATTATAGATATTGATGAAGGGTCCGATGGCATGGTCCTGTCCGCGCAGCAGGCTTGCCGCAGACATGTCATTGGCTTCCACCAGATAATCCCCCGCCATGGAGGCCATATCCTGCACGGTTTTCATATCCCGCCCGTCCAGTACCAGAATCATCCCGGACAGAATGATCTTCTTGCCGGCTTTTTCCAGCCTTGTTATCACCTCCGGCAGGTAATCTTTGCCTGCGATCCGTTTGGCGCAGACCACTTCACCGAGATACACATGATCCACCGGAGCTTCATCGGCTACGCTAAAATAAAAATCACGGATTTTATCATTGCTCCAGTTGAAGAGTAACGGGCCGAGGGAGAGTTTAGATTTATTCATCACATCCATTTCCTGCTATAGGCACCGGTGGTATGCTGCCCGCCTTCGGACAGGTTATCCATTTCTATTACCATGCGTTCGCCCCGCGCTGCGGCATCAATGGCAACGCGAAAATTTTGTACGACTTCGCGTACGTATGCCTTGCTGCGTTGACGGCCTTCGATTTTCAGGGCGCTGACCCCGGCTTCCATCAGCTCCAGCAAGATGCCCGTCACATTCAGGCTGGTTGGTTCCTCAAACAGATAGCCGGTTTCATCATTTGCAGTAAAGCGTCCCTTGCACAGGGTCGGATAGCCCGCCTGTTCATTTGGCCCGAATTTATTAATGGTGAATCCGGCCAGATTGGTCTTGAGATTCTGACCCTGCTGGATATATGTCACATGGCTCGCCGGGGAACATACCCCGTTCATATTGGGCGATTTTCCGGTGATATAGGAGGACAGGCTGCAGCGGCCCTCGGCCATGGGACACATGCCGCCAAAGGCAAAAACCTCGGTCTTGATATCAATCCTGCTGTTGATGGCGCGAATTTCAGGGACCGTGAGCACCCGGGGCAGCACCACCCGCCGGATGCCAAATTCCTTCACGTAATGATTGATGGCGACAGTATTGGAGGCCGAGGCCTGAACCGACAGATGCAGTCGCAGGCCGGGATGTGATGACCGGGCATATTCCAGCAGGCCAATATCGGCCATGATGATGGCATCGACCTTTAATCTTGCCGCATTATCCACCGCTCTTGTCCATGGTTCGCTATGGCCCGCCGTGGCATAGGTATTGACCGCCAGCAGGACTTTTGCGCCCGCCGCATGGGCATAATCCAACGCTTCGGCCAGCTCATCGACGGAGAAATTCAGACCGGGAAAATTCCGCGCATTGGTTTCATCGCGAAAACCCATGTAAACCGCATCGGCCCCCGCATCCACCGCCACCCGCAGGGCCGCCGGGGTGCCAGCGGGACATACCAGTTCCAACTTTGTCATATGGTCTTCTTTCGGGTCAGGCTTTGCAGCCGGTTTTGGGTTTTGGTGAGCATCCTGTCCAGACGCACCACGCTATCCCGAAGCCCCTGATTTTCCTGTTCAAGGCCGTCACAGCGGTCCGCCAGGGGTTTGGTCATCGCCTGGCTGAGGCTGCTCATATCACGGGACAGGCTTTGGAACAGATGCTGGCCAATTTTTAAAAGAGCCGTTGCCGGACGCCTCAACGGGCCAAAGCTGCTCAAAATTTCCGCCCGCAGGTCAATATCTTCGCTGTCCAGAGCATTGCGCAGGGTCAGCAGGGCTTCCATATCTCCTTCCACGCTGAGGCGGCGGGAGAAAAACAGCGCGTCCCCGTCCACTCTGCCGTCCATCATATCCATCAGGGACATAAAGGGACCACGGATTACCACATCCGCCGGACCCATAAACTCATCTTCTATCATGCAGTCCACATGGCCCTCGCCGATGATCAGGCGTATGTCATGGGGAAGGTCGGTGGGGCATATGAGAAATTGCCTCCCCGTAAGGGGGCGCAGCCTTGCCATAATGGCCGGATGATTATTCTGTATTTTACGGGCCATATGCCGCAACAGGCGGTTAAGCGGTGCCACAGGCAAAGACCGGGTTATTATGCCGGCCAGAAGCAGGGGTGAAAATTTTTCATTGGCCGGCGGCTTTTCGGGATTGGGGAACATGAGTCGGCGGTTTCTCTCTATTATCCTTGATATCATCACTTTATAGCCGATTCATCGGGCATCAAGATTGATTCATATCAAAGCGTAACATGTGTAATGACTTGTTTTTGCTGATGTTCTAGACATAAAAGAATATTTCTTCGGGGTGGGTCCTGATTTAGTAAAGTCGTGAAAAAACAATTAGTTAACCGATCGTTCGGGGAATTTTCTTTCTTGTTTGCCCGACTTAAAGATTTTTTCTTCCTTATTTTAAGGCTAATCCGATGTTTTTTGCTTGCTAAAATCTATAAATATGATACATTTTATTAGGATTTACATAAATTAATGTATCATTACAGACAGGAGATGGGCATGACTGCCATCGCTGAACAGGCTTCACCTACCGCAATCAAGACAGGCATAACCCACCAGATGACCGGCAATGAAGCCATAGCGCGCGGCGCGTGGGAGGCCGGGGTCAAGGTTGCCGCCGCTTATCCCGGCACGCCGAGTACGGAAATCATGGAAAATATGGCCCGTTATCCGGTGGGTGATGTTCATGCCCAGTGGTCGACCAATGAAAAGGTGGCACTGGATGTGGCCATTGGCGCATCATTTTCCGGGGTCCGGGCCATTAGCATGATGAAGCATGTGGGGCTGAATGTGGCCTCCGATGCCCTGATGTCTTTTTCTTATATCGGGGTTCATGGCGGTCTGGTGCTGATCGTCTGTGATGATCCGGGCATTCACTCGTCCCAGAATGAGCAGGACAGCCGCATATTCGGACGTTTTGCCCAGATTCCGGTAATGGAACCGTCAGACGCTCAGGAGGCGCTGGACTATACCAAAATCGCCTTTGACCTTAGTGAGCGTTTTGATACGCCGGTCATGGTCCGCAGCACCACCCGTATTTCCCATACCCGCAGCCCCGTATTGGTCAGCGAACGGGTGACCCCAAAAGACCTTGGTTTTAATGCGGATGTGACCAAGAATGTCATGGTGCCCGGCCATGCCCGCGCCCGGCACCCAAAAGTGATTGAGCGTCTGGAAAGACTGGCGGAATATCTGGAAACATCGGACCTGAACCGTCTTGAGCTGGGATCTTCCAAAATCGGCATCATCACCAGTAGTATGAGCTATGCCTATGTGAAGGAAAATCTCCCGGACGCCAGCGTCCTGAAGCTTGGCCTGTCCTTTCCGCTGCCGAAAAAACTGATACAGGATTTCTGCGCCAAACATGACCGGGTGATCGTGGTTGAGGAGCTGGAACCGGTGATTGAGAATGAGATCAAGACCTGGGGCCTGAAAGTGGAAGGCAAGGAATTCTTCCCGCGCATCGGCGAGCTGTCACCGGAACAGGTCCGCCTCAGTTTTGAACAGGCCGGTGTGCTGGAACCAGTGGAAAATGCCCTCGGCCCACAGTTTGAGCCATTGATCAGACCACCAGTACTCTGCGCCGGCTGTCCCCATGCCATGAGCTATACGGCTATCCGCAGCCTTGATGTTCGGGTGGCCGGGGACATTGGCTGTTATACGCTGGCGGTGGGGGACCCCCTGACGGCCATTGATACAACCGTTGCCATGGGGTCGAGCATTGCCAATGCGGCGGGCATGTATCTGGCGGGGACGGAAACCAAACCCATTGTGGCCACCATCGGCGACAGTACCTTCATTCATTCGGGCATTCCGCCGCTGATTGATGCGGTCTATAACAAGGCCAATATCACGGTTATTCTGCTGGATAACCATATTACCGCCATGACCGGGGGTCAGGAAAATCCCGGTACCGGCAAGACATTGCGTGGTGAGGCGACCCATGAGATAGATTTTGAGGCCATGATCCGGGCTTGCGGCGTTGAATGGATTGAACGGGTGGACAGCTATGATGCGGCAAGCATGATGCAGACCATGCGCGAATCCATTGCTTACCGGGGGGTATCGGTGTTAATCGCCGACCGGCCCTGTGTGCTGGACCCGGTCAAGATCAAAGGCCCGACCATGAGCGTGGATGCCAAGGATTGCAATGCCTGTCAGGGCTGTATGAATCTGGGCTGTCCGGCCTTGATCTGGAGCGATGAATGGTATGAGGGCCGTCATGTGGTCAAGATTGACCCGACCGCCTGCATTGGCTGCTCTGTCTGCGCCCAGTTCTGCCCGACCGGGGCCATCCAGCCAACGCTGGTTCTGGACCAAAAAGCGGCCAAAGCCAAACCCTGCGGAGGTTCATGACCATGGCAATACTGGATACAAAGCACAGGAAAGAACCGATCAACGTCCTGATCGTCGGCGTTGGCGGTCAGGGGGTTATCATGGTATCCAAGGTGCTGGCGCAAATCTGCCAGAATCTGGGCTATCAGGTGAAACAGAGTGAGGTTCACGGTATGGCCAAGCGCGGCGGCGTGGTGTTCAGCCATGTGCGTTTTGGCGCCCAGGTCTGGTCGCCCACCATTCCCATGGGCAAAGCCGATGTGCTGATTGCCCTTGAATGGGCGGAAGGCCTGCGCTGGATGAGCTACCTGCGCCCGGATACCGGGGTTTTCATTGCCGATACCAAGCGCATCGTGCCACCCTTTGCCTGTCGTTCGCGCATACTCGGCGCGGATATTGGCTATTCCAGAGACACACCTGATGATGTACGGGAAAAAGTCGCTGAGGCTTACGCGCTGGATGCCACGGAAATGGCCACCAGAGCCGGTAACGAACGGGCGGCCAATACATTATTGCTGGGGGCGCTGTCCACCACATTGACCTTTCCGGTATCGGAATGGAAAAAAGTCATTTCCCAGATGGTGCCGCCGAAAACCGTTGACGTGAACCTTGCGGTCTTTGATCAGGGGCAACAATGGATTGACAGTTCCCGCAAGGGGGATCCCGTGGCGGGGGCGGCCTTTGTTCCCCTCGTTCAGCCCGAAGTCAATCCCGTTCGTACCAGTCTTGAAATCACCGAAGAATGGTGCAAGGGCTGTGACATCTGTGTCAAAATGTGCCCGGAACGCTGTCTGATCCTCAATAAGGATCAGGTGGTAGAACTGGCGGAGCCGGAAAAATGCACCGGCTGCCATATCTGTGAATGGCTTTGTCCCGATTTTGCCATATCACTCAATCCCATACCTCAGGAGGCCGTAGCATGACAGCCCAGACAACTGTGAATATTCAGGGCAATCATGCCTGTGCCCTTGGGGCCGTGGCGGCGGGATGCCGTTTTTATGCCGGCTACCCCATTACGCCGTCGTCCGAGATTGCCGAAAGGCTGGCCAGGGAATTGCCCAAAGTGGGCGGCGTTTTTCTTCAGATGGAAGATGAAATAGCCTCCATTGCCGCAACCCTTGGCGCAAGCATGGGCGGGGTGAAGGCCATGACCGCCACCAGCGGGCCGGGTTTTTCCCTGAAACAGGAAAATATCGGCTATGGCATGGGGGCGGAAATTCCCTGCGTTATCATTAATGTCATGCGGGGTGGCCCGTCCACCGGTATGCCGACCCGCCCGGCACAGGGTGATCTGATGCAGGCCCGCTGGGGCACTCACGGCGATCATCCGGTGATAGCCCTGACTCCGGGGTCGGTGGAAGAAATTTATGAGCAGACGGCCCGCGCCTTTGCCCTGTCGGAAAGACTGCGTATTCCGGTGATCGTCCTGTTTGATGAAAGTCTCGGCCATCTGGTGGAAACTTTTGACCTGCCGGATGTGACGGAATATCAAAATACGGTTCGCAAATGGGCCACGGGCAAGCCGGAAGATTATAAGCCCTATAGGGCAGATGCAGATGGCGTGCCGCCCATGGCGCGGCCCGGTGATGGCTACCGGGTTCATACCACCGGCCTGACGGTAGATGAAAGTGGTTGGCCAACGCAGAAAGCGRCTGAGGTRGASCCGGTCATGAAACGTTTACTGGGTAAGATCGAAATTAACAATGATCTGATTGAGAGTTTTGAAGATGTTGATTGTGCGGATGCAGAGGTGGTGATCGTGGCTCTTGGTGTGGTGGGCCGCGCAGCCCGCAAGGCCGTAAGGGAGCTTCGGGCAGAGGGGGTGAAGGTCGGTCTGTTCCGGCCCATAACCCTATGGCCTTTTCCGACCAAAAGCTTTCGCAAGGTGACCAGAAAAGCCAGACATTTAGTGGTTGCTGAAATGAATGCCGGGCAACTGATATTGGAAATCGGCGCCGCCAAGACGGGCAAACAATCGGTGTCTGGACTTAATCGTTACGACGGGGTACCTATTTCACCGTCCCAGATCAAGGAAGGCGTCAAGGAGGTACTGGGTCATGAATAAGCAAGTAGCGCTTAAAGCTGAAACCAAAAAAGACTTTGAAATTCGCGATTATCTGCGTCTTGACCTGTTCCCCCATTTCATGTGTCCGGGATGCGGGCATGGCATTGCCCTCAGGGCGCTATTATGGGCCATTCATGATCAGGGCATTGACAAGAACAAGCTGGCTATCGTCAGCGGCATTGGATGCTCTGGTCGGGTCGGCACCTATATTGACGCCAATACCTATCATACCACCCACGGGCGACCTCTGGCTTTTGCCACGGGGCTGAAGATGGCGCGGCCTGATTTGCATGTGGTGGTCATAACGGGTGATGGTGACTGTCTCGCCATTGGCGGCAATCACCTTATTCATGCGGCGCGGCGTAATCTGGATATTACCTGCCTGATGCTGAATAATGAAATATACGGCATGACCGGCGGACAGGTATCGCCGACAACGCCCCATGATCGTTTCACCACCACAACACCTGCGGGCAATATGGAACCGGTTTTTGATGCGTCCCGGCTGGCCGAAGCCGCCGGGGCCGGGTTTGTTGGTCGGGAGCTGACCATTCACCTGCCGCGCCTGCGGGACCTGATTTCGGAAGGCCTTGAATATAAGGGTTTCTCCTTTATAGAGGTCATGTCTGACTGTACCGAGATCAACGGCCGTAAGAATGATCTTGGCTCTTCTGCGGAAATGGTACTGGGTCAGACAAGGGCCATGCGGCCCAGCGAGTATGACAATAATGTGGTGGATCACCCTTTCCGCCCCAACAGCATGGATATGGGTGTTTTTGTGCGCTCAAACCGCCCGGAATACGGCGCAACTTACCGCGCCATGGTTGATCAGATAAGTGAGGGGCAGAAATCATGAAGACACTCGAAATGCGGTTCAGTGGCGCTGGCGGGCAGGGGTTGCAGCTTTGCGCCAAGATATTTTCACGCGTCCTGCTCGGCGAAGGATATCATGTCTCTCTGTCGCAAAGTTATGAGCCAACCTCGCGCGGGGGCCTTAGCCGCGCCGATATAGTTGCCAGCGACGGGTCGCCCGATTATCCGCTGGCCACGGACCTGAATACTGTTTTAATACTGGACCAGGCGGCGGCAACAGCTTCTGAAGGCATCATCAGGGATGATGCCATCGTTATTGTCGATCCCCGGCGCACCAAAAACCCGCCGAAGGGAAAATTTAAAATCATTGAACTGCCGCTGAGTGCGACCGCTATTGCTCTCGGGTCGGAGCGGGTGACAAATGTGGTGGCAACGGGGGTTATTGCCGAATTGTCAGATGATATAGAGCTTGATATTGTGGAGAAAGCTCTTCGGGCAATTTCACCCAAAAAATTTCTGGATTTAAACATGGACGCGCTACGGGCGGGCGTTGATCTTGCCAGAGGCGTTAAAGCCGCCTAAAATACAGGGTAAATAAAATACAGGGAAAATAACGAATGACGATGTTTGCAGGGATTAACGGGTTTGAATATGCCAGCCGCGATGAGATTGCAGCCAAACAACGGGAGCGCATGAAATGGTCGCTCAGGCACGCCTATGATAATGTGCCATTTTATAAACAGCTTTTTGATGAAAAGGGTGTCCATCCCGACGATCTTCACAGCCTGTCCGATTTATCTAAATTTCCCTTCACGGTGAAAAAAGACCTGAGAGATAATTATCCCTTTGGTCTTTTTGCGGTCCCGAGGGAGAAGCTGTCCCGTATTCATGCCTCCAGCGGCACCACGGGAAAACCAACGGTTGTTGGCTATACGAAGCAGGATATTGATGTCTGGGCCGAGGCCATCGCCCGTTCCATCCGCGCCGCCGGGGGTCGTGCGGGTGATATGGTGCATGTGGCTTATGGTTACGGGTTATTTACCGGCGGACTTGGCGCCCATTACGGGGCGGAACGGGCGGGCTGTGCGGTGGTGCCGGCCTCTGGCGGGGCGACCGATTCCCAAATCCAGCTCATTCAGGATTTCAAGCCCAGAATCATCATGGTAACACCTTCCTATATGCTGGCTCTGGCCGACGGTTTTGACAAAGCGGGTATTGACCCGCGCACCACATCCCTTGAGATTGGCATCCATGGCGCGGAGCCCTGGACCGAGGAAATGCGCAAAGAAATTGAGCGGCGGTTTGATATTAAAGCGGTGGATATTTACGGCCTGTCGGAAATTATGGGGCCGGGTGTGGCGTCTGAATTTGCGGAAACCCAGGACGGCCTGACCATCTGGGAAGATCTTTTCTATCCGGAAATCATTGATCCCGAAACGGGCGAAGTATTGCCGGACGGCGAAGAGGGCGAACTGGTTTTTACCTCATTATGCAAAGAGGCCTTTCCCATTATCCGCTACCGGACCCGCGATCTGACCAGACTTCTGCCCGGCTCCCTGTCCAACATGCGGCGCATGGCGCGCATCTTTGGCCGGTCAGATGACATGATGATCATTCGGGGAGTCAATGTATTTCCGACCCAGATTGAAGAAATTATTTGTAAGGATGAACGACTGACACCTCACTATTTTTGTGAAATCCGCCGGCCAAAGGTGATGGATGAATTAACTGTGGTTGCCGAAGCAAAACCGGAATTTTCCGATGATCACACCCGGTCTCACATTGCGCTGGAACTGAAGAAAAATATTAAAAATCTCTGCGGGGTCAGCACAAAGGTGGATATCCGGGAACCGGGCGGTGTTCCGCGCTCTTCCGGTAAAGCCAAGCGGGTCTTCGACTACCGGAATTTGTCGGATGAATAGAGCGCCCTAAAGCTGTTCCTGCCACCTGATCTGCCCGAAACTATGACAATTGGGGCAGGTGGCGGTATAATTTTCCCGGGAGGTGCCGCATTTAGCACATTGCCACATGGGGTCCGGCGGCGCATTTGAGGCGCTGGTCATATGGGCCTCTGATGCTTTTTCATCCTGCTTTTGCAGCATTTCCAGACGCGCCAGCAGATGATAGGTTTCATGGCTTGCCCGGTCCGTTTTGACAAGCCTGTCCAGAGCCTGTTTGGCCTCGGCCCAATGTTCTGTATCCAGAGCGATTTTTGCCAGAAGATGCCGGCTGTGGGGATGTTCGGCGTTCAGGCCGGTAAATTTCTGTATCCGGCGGAATTTTTCGCTCGGACTTTCCAGAGGCTCAAGTTTCAGGAAAAACTGACCCAGATCCGGGTGGGGCGCGACCTTCCAGGTATTTTCAATGATTTTCCGGGCGCGCGCCTTGTCTCCTTCTGCCAGATGGTGACGACCAAGGAGCAGGGCGGCGGGGATGAAGCTCAAATCTTTTTTCAGAGCCTGTTCGCCAAAGTCACGGGCGCTTTTCTTCTGACCGGCAAGATCCGCTTCCAGTGCCTGACGGTAACAGAGCACCGCAGACAGGCGTTTATATTCGCCGCTATCCATGGCTTTGGCTTTAACCAGCTTTCCCAGTTCCTCTGTCGCCTCCGCCCATTTGCCGAGCCGGGTTAAAATGTCAAAAAGCTTTTGGCTGATCCACGAATTGCCGGGATTTGATTTTTGCATTTCCACAAGGATTTCATGGGCATTTTTGCTGTTATCAGCTTTGAGTTCCTTCTTCAGACGGAAAGTCATGGCCAGCATTTTGCTGCCGGGGCTATCATTCAACTGCGCCAGATATTTTTTATCCCCGCTGGCCTGCAGCAGCAAGCGCGCGGGTCCGTTATCTGCGGGTAATAGCGAATAGGCCTTGCGGCCATGTTTGAGCGCGGCGGCCTTGTCATGGATGGCCAGCGCCGACCAGCCCAGATCAAGTTCCGCCAGTCCTTTTTCGCGGCGGCTGGCCATTCTTTTTGGGCTGGCCAGAGGGTTGTCGGTGCGAAACCAGCGGTAAAGCTTAAACAGATACCAGCAGGAAACCGTATAAAGAAAAATCAGCAGACCAAAGACAGCCACGGACATGCGGATTTCCCAGCCGCGCCAGTTAAGCTGGAGGTTGCCCGGATTATCGGCAAACCATACCGCACAAAGCGCCAGAAAGATGGCAAGGGTAATATATAAACCAAGCCGTATCATGAGGGTGTTTCCGCCTCTTCCGCTTCTTCGGCGTCAAGATAATAGGCAGCGGCAAGGCTTTCCAGACGGGTGAGTTCGTCTTCGGCCCGCATATAAATCTCTGCCCGCTTTATCCAGTCGTCGAGCCTTTCCCGCATATTATCGGGGAGTTGCCGCAACAGGGCCAGTGCCTCACTCAGGTCCAGTTGGTCCAGCATCTGCTGGGCGCCGGCAATGATATTATTTGGGATATTATCCGGATTTTCACCGGTGTTTTCCGTTTTTCGCACCATGATCAGGCTTCGGGCACTGTTATAGGCTCGCCGCCACCAGGAATCATCAGTATGGCTTGACCCGGCGCGGACCAATGCCGGGATCAGATCATCAAACCGGTCGCGCAGCTTGCTGCCGGGGACAATTCCGTTCCGATGGCGGTCGAGCCAGTCAAGAGCCGTAGCGATCTGGCTGTTGAGGGCAAAGGAACCCCGGGAGATCATGGCTTTCAGGGCATCAATTTCCACACCATATGCCGCGCCGGAGGTGATCTTGCGCCGCAGTTCCCCAATACGGAAGGCAAGCAGGGCACCGCTGTTGTCCCGGGCGGCATAGGCCTCTACCCTGTCCAGCCGGCCTGCCATATTGTCCAGCTTTTCAGCCTGTATGGCGGCAGTTTCGGCAAGATGAGACCGCTCAAGGCGCATTTCCTGTGCCTCAGCCAAACTCTTGCTCAGCGGTATGAAAGACGCCTCAAGCTGGCTCATACGGCTGAGCAGCATATCAATACGGGCAGACTGGGACATGTCATCTGTCCGCTGCCCGGCCTGCTCCAGCCTGTCCAGCCGTTGCCGCAGAAGCGCGTCGGTTTCTGGCGGATTTTGGCTGATGACCTTTAAGGCCTGAAGATCAATATCCTGCAGGGCGAGGCGTTTTTCCAGCGCGGAAATTTTTTCAGCTAAAAGAAGATCAGGTTTGGCGGCGGGGGCTTCGCCAATCCATTTGGCCACAACGGGCAGATGGGTTTTAAGGGCGGGTAGGAAATATATGGCGGCTCCGGTTCCCAGAAGAAAGACGATGAGGACCAGCAGCAGGCGCTGTGCCCAATTGACCGGAACGGGTTTTGGGCGGGATTTTTTTTCGCCCTTTGGCTCAGATTTTGCCGGAGATACGTTTTTTTCGGTCATGGCCGGTTTTCCTCTAGGATTATGCTGATCAGGTTGAACAAATGACGCTGATTCGGCTCCTCTGCAGTTAATATTTTGTGCCAGTCAAGACAGCTTATCACATCAGATACGGCGGAACTAAGACAAAGCGCGGTAATTCTGGTTAAATTTGTCGTCCCGATAATCTGAGCAAAGGCCTGTACGGTACGCGGTGAATAAAACGGCATATGGGTGATCTGGCCGCAATTCATCAACTCATGTGCTTTTGGCGATAATGCGGTGGCCTTTACGGCTTTGTAAAGCTGTTTGCGGCTGGTGTGAAATCCGGCCCGTTCAAGCATGGTGGACAAATTTCCCGCCGTGTCTTTGCCACAGACATGCAACAGTCTTCCGGCGTCCGGTCTGAGGTCCCGGATCACCAATTCTGCCAGTTWATTCACGTCGCCGCCCGCGTTAAAGACCGCCTGAAATCCGGCCCTTGTTGCTTCTGCCGCCGTGGCATCGCCGACCGCATAACAGGGTATGAGGCGGTTTGGGCTGTTTCTGATCAGGGCGCGTACAGCATTTGCACTGGTGAAGAGCAGGGCCTGAAAGTTGGCTAAGTCAATTTCCTGTGGCGCGAAATAGTTGATGTCAAGCAGGGGGGAAAAACTCACCCGGTGGCCAAGTTTCGTCAGGATTTGTGCCAGCCTGTGATTGTCTTCTTCTGGTCGGGTGAGCAGGAAATGCATCTATGATTCCGCATGCAGTTTGGTGAAAAAATCCTCGCCAGCCTGATCTCTCAAGGCTTGCCCAACACGCGTGCCAAGCTCTTCCGGGTCATTTCCGCTGGCTTCAAAAGAATGGTTTTCGCTGCCGTCGGGCAGGGATATCATACCCCTCAGGGTAAGCGTGACATCATCAAGGGTGGCATATCCCGCGATGGGCGTGCGGCAGGAACCGTCAAGAATTTTCAGCATCGCCCGCTCTGTCCGGACACAGACTTCCGTGGGCAGGTGGTTCAGGGGACGGAGCAGGTTTCGCGCTGCCTCATTATGGCTGGCGATTTCGATACAAATGGCGCCCTGAGCCACGGCGGGCAGGAAATCCCGGGTTTCTATGGGGTGAATACGGCTGTCTTTCAGGCCAAGCCGGTTGAGTCCGGCCATGGCAAGATAGGTGGCATCGACGATGCCCTGATCAAGTTTTTTCAGGCGCGACTGGACGTTGCCGCGAAAAGTCACCACCCGGACATCAGGCCGCAGGCTCAACGTCTGGGCCTGACGGCGCA
>NVTJ01000014.1 GCA_002401545.1 Alphaproteobacteria bacterium | reverse complement strand
CCAACGCCCCTAATCAAGCTGCCCCTTAAAGACATCGTTCTCAGCGGCATAGGCCGTGTCGGTGAAGCGGGTTATAGGGGCTAGCCACAACCTTGTAAACAGTAAAATTATATTTTTTCGGGATATTTTCAGCAATCGCAGATTTCTGCGGTTTTCTGATTAAAATAAGGAGGTTAACCATAATTGATTAATTAAAAAACCCAAAAAAATAAGCCATAATTTGACATAGAAGCTTTCCACAGGCATTTTTAACCCAAAATTCGTCAATATAGGCTAGTAATTATATATGCAAAACAGAGAATCAGTCTTACCAAGGCTTAAAAACATATTTCTTAATCAGACCCGGATCAAAAAGAACAAACATATTCTTGCCGGACTGGCTCTGTTTGTTTGCGGGGCTATCGTAGGTAATCTGATAACCAGCCCTGCCATAAAAAAGGATACCAGCCAACAGGTAATCACGCTGGAAGAAGAATATCTGAATGAGGCCGACTACAGGCCGTCCGATGACCTGGCGCTGGGAAATCCGCCAGAACCTGAGCTGAGACCAGAACCTGAGCTGAGAGATGTGAGCATCAAACGCGGTCAGGGCATGATGGATACCCTGATCAGCAACGGTGCCAAACGCACAGATGCCTATAACGCCATAAAGGCCCTGTCCAAACATTATGATATGAAGAAATTGCAGATCGGCCAGACATTGCAGGCGGTCTATGATGCGCAAGGTCGACTCAGTGGCCTCAATATGCGCAAGAACTTTGATCATATGATCCGGGTGAACCGTACCGAGGACAGATTCGACGCCAGACTGGAAGACCTGCCCTCCCTCAAACTCACCCGCCATGTTCAGGGCGTGATAGAGGACAACCTGTTCCTGTCCGCCTACCGCGAGGGACTGCCCAACAGCGTTATCGTCGATATGATCCGGATTTTCTCCTTTGATGTGGATTTCCAGCGCGAAATTCGCAAGGGCGACAGGTTTGAGATATTCTATGAACGCAAAATATCCGAGGATGGCCACCGGGTCGAGGAAGGTAATATCTTATATGCCCGGCTGACCCTGCACGGCAAACCGATCAGCCTTTACCGTTACAAACCGGCCAAGGCCCATTTTGCCGACTATTTTCATGAGAACGGCCAGAGCGCAAAAAAAGCCCTCATGAGAACCCCCATCGAAGGGGCGCGGCTGTCGTCCTATTATGGCCGCCGCAAGCATCCGGTTCTGGGCTATACCCGTATGCATAAGGGGCTGGACTTCAGCGCCCCGACCGGAACCCCGATCATGGCCGCCGGGGACGGTATTGTAGAGCGGGCTTCGCGCTATGGCTCTTACGGTAATTATGTGCGCATCCGCCATAACGGCACCTATAAAACCGCCTATGCCCACTTAAGCAAATATGGCCGGGGTATTAAATCAGGCAAACGGGTAAAACAGGGCCAGATCATCGGTTATGTGGGGGCCACGGGACGGGTGACCGGACGGCATCTTCATTATGAAGTATTTATGAACGGCAAACAGGTCAACCCCCTGCGCCTGAAAATCCCCACCGGCATCACGCTCAAAGGCAAGGACCGTCAAAAATTCCTCACCCGCGCCGGGGATATTGATCACCGGATCACCGTGAAGAAACAAAATATTCTGCTGACGTGGAATCAGGAAGTCGCTATGAATGATTCGGGGGCGCAAGACACCCTGCCGCATCTGCAGTTGCCCTGAAGAAAGACAGCAATTCATATCACCAGGAAAAAGGAAGAAATTTAAATGAACTGGCTTTTAATGCTGATTATTATCGGTATATTTATCACAGCGGGAATTATGCTTATTGGCGTGGCCTCCATGAGCCAAGACAGCGGTTTCAACAAAAAATACGGTAATAAATTAATGCAGGCGAGAGTTTTGGCCCAGTTTATCACCCTGATCCTTGTCGTGCTCTATCTTTATCTTTATGTGTGAGCCCCATGGTTAAACTGACAAAAATATATACCAGAGGCGGTGACAAGGGCCAGACATCCCTGTCCGATGGCAGCCGCCAGCCGAAATACGCCCCGCGCATCGAAGCTTACGGCACCATTGACGAGGCCAACGCCGCTTACGGTCTCGCCCGGCTGCATACCAGCGGCATCCATGATGACATGCTGTCCCGTATCCAGAATGACCTGTTTGATGCCGGGGCCGATGTCTCCACACCGGCGGGGTCGGTGAAGTCCGAATATGAACTGAGAATAACAGATCCCCAGGTCATCCGGTTGGAGCAGGAAATCGATCAGATGAACGAAAGTCTGGCACCGCTCGCTTCCTTCGTCCTGCCCGGCGGATGTGCGGCTGCGGCCTATCTGCATCTGTGTCGGACCATCGTTCGGCGGGCCGAACGGCTGTTGGTGCAGGTCGCAGAGGCGGAAGACATCAACCCGGTGGTGATCCGCTATCTCAACCGCCTGTCGGACCATGCCTTTGTCATGAGCCGTGTGCTCAATAATAACGGCGCAGGTGATGTGCTTTGGGTGCCCGGTGCGAACCGGTAGAATATGCCGCCTTCATCATTCCGGTCTTTCCTGTCTCCGGCATTTTCATTACCATGCCTTGGTGATGTGAAGGCCATAAACGCCATTGCTGGCAAGCGGTGTTATGGCAAAGCCCTTATAGGGTTTGGTGAAGATATAACTGCTTAAAATACCAATAGCCGCGCCGGCGATAACATCTTCCGTATGATGTTTGTCGGATTGAACGCGACTATAGCCGACGAAAGCCGCCGCCAAATAAGCCGGAATACCATAAGTCCAGCCATAACGCTTTTGCAGGAAGGCCGCCCCGGCAAAAGCCACCGAACTATGTCCCGATGGAAAACTGTCACAGCAATCCCCATTGGGACGGGTTCTGTTAATTGCTTTCTTCAGGCCGAATGTAATAACTTGGGACGTTATCATCGATTCAACAAATTGTATGGTTCCCTCATTACCTTCCTCGTAAAAAAGCGTGCTGCCCAATCCTATTGCCGGAATTAATACGGCAAGCGCATCCCCCGCCTTTTCAGTATTACTTTTGGCCGTCGCCATCTGACAGGAAAATAAAGCCATAAAAATAATTGCAACTCCCATAAAAACCCATCGCTTGTTTTTTTGTCTATCGACCAATTTTTTGCTCCATATATCATTATTAAAAATAATCCCTATTCATTAAGGTTTTATATAAGGTGAATATATCTATAGATAGAATAAAATATATTTTCATTATTTTGCAAAAGCAAAAAAAAGATTATACATATGATATCCATGGCCGTTTACCAAATTAAGAAGCAGAATCTGACATGAAAAACCAATCTTTCTTACGACGCCTTGATAATGCCTGGCAGGGAATACACACCAGTTGGTTAAGCGAGAAAAGTTTTCGATTTCATTGTGCCGCAACCTTGTTGGTGATCGTTATTCTTGGCCTCATAAGGCCCGCCCCCATATGGTGGGCGCTGCTGCTGCTGGTGTGCGGGCTTGTCCTGACTTTAGAGCTTGTCAACACGGCCATCGAAAAGCTTATTGATCTTCTTCATCCGGAACAACATCCGGTGCTTAAAATCGTAAAAGACACTTTGGCCGGTGCTGTATTGGTCGCCAGCCTGATAGCCACCGGCATTTTTATAGCTTTCGTCTTTACCGTAATATCAGGATAACCCCTTTTCTTTTTCCGCCAGCGCTTTGAGAATTTTCTCCGGTGTAATCGGCGCTTCCAGTATCTGGATACCAATGGCATTAAAGATGGCGTTGGCCGTGGCCCCCACGGGCGGCACAATTCCGGCTTCGCCAACCCCTTTGGCCCCGAACGGCCCGGTGGGGTCCGGATTTTCCACCAGAATATTGGTCATTTTCGGCATATCGGATGGCCCGAACATCTTGTAATCAGTGAAATTATTATTCAGACAGATACCCTTGTCGTCATAATAGGTTTCCTCTGTCAACACCATGCCCAGTCCCTGCTGGGCGCCGCCGTCAAGCTGACCCTCCACCACGCCCGGATGAATGGCCCGCCCCACGTCATGGGCATTGACCAGTTCGATCACCCTGACCTCTCCGGTCTCCATATCCACTTCCACTTCGGCAATGGTTGCACCAAATGGCGGCGCGTTATGGGGCGGGAAGAAGCTGGCATAGCCCTGTATCTGGCCGGGTTGGCCGATCAATTCACCGGTTTCCGGGTTCATGAAATTATTGACCCCCTGATCAGCGATGGTCTGAACCGAGATGGATTTGTTTGAGCTGCCTTTCACATGAATGATCTTGTCTTCCATGTAAAGATTGCCCACATCTTCTTCCAGTTCCAGCGCCGCCCGGTCAAAAAGCTGCCTTCTCACATCTTCGCAAGCCTGCTTCACCGCCCCGCCGCCCACATAGAGGGTGCGGCTGGCATGGGCCCCAATATCAAATCCGGCGGCGTCCGTATCACCAACAGACATATGAACATCCTCATAGGGAAAACCCAGCGTTTCCGCCGCCACCTGCCGAAGCGTGGTGTGGGACCCCTGTCCCATGTCGGAACAGGCAAGATTGATGGTCACCGTCGCATCCTGATGCATCAGGACATCACAGACCGTATGTTCCAGCAGCATGGGCATGGCCCCGCTGGTATGGTTCATCACCGCAACCCCTATGCCGCGCCGGACGGTGCCGGTCTGGTTTTTATATTTCGCCCGCTTTTCCGTCCAGCCGATAGCCGCCGAGGCCCGGTCCAGACATTCATCCAGGGCGCAACTGTTATAGGGAACGCCGATACACCAGCCATCATCGCCGATGGTTTTGTGCCATTTCCTGCGCCATTCGATGGGGTCCACCCCAAGCTCGGCACAACCCCGGTCGACCATCTGTTCCATGACAAAATTGGTCTGGGGGTTGCCGTAACCGCGAAAAGCGCCGCAGATGCTCTGATTGGTATAATAGGACTCGCCCCGGTACCGCAGGCTGTCAAATTTATACATGCCGCCAAGCCAGGCCCCCGTGGTAAAGGCCGTGCCGGACGCATCCACATAATAGGCCCCCTTGTAATTTTCAAATCTGGCATCACAGGCCACCGGCGTGCCGTCTTTCTTAAAGCCCATCTTCATCCAGTATTTTCCCGGATGGCGGGACGGGGACGTGACCCAGTCTTCTTCCCGCGTAGACAAAAGCTTGACCGGACGGCCCGGCACCGCCATGGCAAGGGCGCAGGTTTCAGGCTCCAGCACCATGCCAAGCCGGGCGCCGAAACCACCGCCAATGACGGTGATATTTATCCTGACCCGCGTCATGGGCAGTTCAAACAGGTTGGCCAGCTTTTTCTGGACCAGTTTTGGCATCTGGGTCGATGTCCAGCAGTTCAGCCGTTTCTGGTCATCATAAAGCGCAATATATGTTCCCGGTTCCATCTGACATTGTTTTTGCTTGGGCACATAAAAACTGTCTTCCACAATGATGTCAGCCCCGGCAAAACTGTCTTCCACATCGCCCCAGGCATAGGCATTGTCAGGGAAGGCCATTTCCGGCAGTTGAAAGGCAAGGTTTCCCGGTTTTTCCGGACGGAATTGCAGGGCATCGGGATGCTTGGCGGCCTCTGCGGTCATATAAACCGGCAGTTCCTCGTAAGTGACCCTGATTTTTTCGGCGGCCCGCTCGGCGGCTTCTTCCGAAGTGGCAATCACCGCCGCAATGGCGTCACCATAATGCTTCACATGGTCTGTGAAAATGCTCTGGTCATCAATATCGCCCAGGACCCCGCGCATGTCGGCGGATACCATCATGTCCAGAACCGAGGCGTTATATTCTTTCTGGGTGACATCTTTGGGGCCAAGCACTTTAATGACGCCCTTGCATTTCGCCGCCTCGCTGAGGTCAAGAGAGGTGACCCGCGCATGGGCATGATCATAACAGCGAACAATCTTGCCATAAAGCATACCCGCCAGTTGCACGTCAGCGGCATATAGCGCCCCACCCGTGACCTTGGCCCGCACATCAACCCGCTCTACGCGTTTGCCGACAACTTTTAAATCTTCCATGATTATTCTCCCACCCCTGCCATACGATGACTGGCGTCCTGAACCGCCTCGACAATTTTAGCATATCCGGTACAGCGACAAATGCTGCCTTCCAGGCCGTGGCGGATTTCATCCTCGGTCGGACGGGGATTATCCGCCAGAATACTGATGGTCTTAAGCACCATGCCCGGTATGCAGAAACCACATTGAATGGCGTCATTGTCAATGAAAGCCTGCTGCACCGGATGCAGGGCACCATCGTGTGCCAGACCCGCCGCCGTGGTGATCGACCTGCCATCCATGGTGGCGGCCAAAGTCAGGCAGCCATTGATACTTGTCGTACCATCAACCAGCACCGTACAGGCCCCGCATTCGCCGGTGCCGCACCCATATTTGGTATCGGTAAAGCCCAGGTCATCCCTGAGCGCATCAAGAAGGGTACGGTTGGACGAGACAATCAAATCCCGTTCTTCGCCGTTGACCGTCAAGGTTATCGCATGTTTTTTCATTGATCATTTCCTCCGTTCAGGGCCAGCATAATCACCCGCTTCACCAACACACCCGCGACCTTCAGGCGGTAATCTGCCGAGGACCGTATGTCATCTATGGGGGCGATTTCAGAAGCGACAGTATCCGATATTTCCTGCAACAGATCAGGAGTAATACCTGCCTGTCTGAGTATTTTCTCCACCTTGGGCAACCGGACCAAAGTCGGCCCGACACAGCCCATGGCGACTCTGGCGCTCAGGCATTTGTCGCCGTCCATCTGCAAGCATACAGCGGCATTGAGTTTGGACAGGTCCTCTGTCACCCGGGTCATGCGGCGAAAGGCGCTTTTCTGCCCTGCCTGCGGAGCCGGAACCTGCAGGGCAATAGCCAGTTCGTCATTCTTTCGGGCCGTGACACCGTAGGAAAGCCAGAAATCATCCAGATCTACTTCCCGTCGGCCGGATGCGCTTTCCAGTGTCAATGTACCGCCAAGGGCATAAAGAGCAAGGCTGCAATCCCCGGCGGGAGAGGCCCGCAGAATATTACCCAGAACCGTGGCCGTATTGCGCAGTTGCGGCGTGGCAAAAACCTTTGCCGCCTGCCACAGGGCAGGATAATGTTCCTTCACATCAGCCGATTTCAGAATATCAACAAGAGTGACCCTGGCTCCGATGGTCAGGCCCCCTTCCGGGTCATAGGTCAACTTATCCAGCCCCGGCACCTGAGCCAGTGAAATGATATTCTCAACGGCATAATCAAATTTCAAAGCAACCAACAGGTCTGTTCCCCCCGCCAGAACAGCGGCTTTATCTCCATGGCTGGCGAGCAATGTTACCGCTTCCGATACTGAATATGGCAGCAGCAGGTCAAACTCTGCCATCACACGACTGGTCATTACGATCTCCTCATACTGTTTCCAGCCACCTTGGACGCTAAGAGATTGCCCGTCTATTCATATGGTGCGGCAGCTATTTAAATTCTGCACTGGATTGTCATGAGGCAGATTCCACAGCACGGCCTTTGGGACCGTCGCGTTTTGGCAGGCCGGGTTTAATCAGCAGCAAACCGTGGACCATAATATAAATCGCAAAAGAAACCAGCCAGATCACCGCCGTGACCACCAGCCAGCTTTCAGACAAAAATCCCAACGCCACAAAAACCCGTGGAAAGGCAACAAAAAACATGAGGGCAAAGGACCATATCATGACCCTTGCAGGGACCAGTGGACGCCCCGTATGGCGCAGGGCAACCCGCGTAATCAATGACAGCATCATCAGGCCAAGGGCACCAATAGTGAAAGCATGGAGCCAGACCTGGGGGCCTATTCCGTCAACAAACGCCGCCACACCGAATAGAATCAGGGCCGCGATAAACCACAGATAAGACAGATGCATGATCAGCACCAGCGGCGCATCAAGAATCAACCATGTTCGCCAGCGCAGGAAACGCACCAATTGCACCCCGGCGGCCATAAAGGCAAAGCTGCCAGCAACTTCTTCTGAAACATCCGCCAACACCCCATAAATAAAAAGCCCCAGAGATAAAGCCGAAATATATTCCAGCAGGGGGCTGATAACCAGCTCCAAACCCTTCTTTTGCCGCAGGGCATTACCGGTAAAAACAGTGGCAAGGAAACCGCCGGCCAATATGAATTTTACCACGATTGCCATCAGCCCCACCTGTATACCCCATGACGCCCGCGCCATATCGCCGTCCCTAACCGCCAGATGAAAAATGACATTACCGCCGCAAAGCATCAACAGAATGGGCAGTAAAGCCAGATAATGCCTGTTTTGCGCGCGGAGCAATCCCGGCAACACCATAATCGTGGCCGCCAGATAAAGGCTGCTGTCCAGCAGCAGAACAGCATAGCCCGGAATATATCCGCCGCCATAAACCGCAATCCTGCCTAAAAACCACAACAGAACCAATAGAGCCAGCCGCCCGCCCCTTATTTCTTCTGTTCCCGCCCATCCCGGCAGGGCCGTCAGGATAAACCCCGCAACAACCGCGCCGGAAAACCCGAAAACCATTTCATGGCCGTGCCAAAGCTGCAGACTGCCCATCGGCGGGATAAAATCAACAGTTCCCAGCGTCGTTAACAGCCACAATCCCATCACCCCAAGGCCATAAATCACCCCAAACAGATAGAAGGGACGAAAAGCACTCTGCCAGAATGGGGCAGAAAAAAAACCGGAAGCCATAGAATTATTCATTTCATTCACAGTCATTTCCATATAGCTGGCCCATAAAACCAATCAGGCATTATACAGTTTTTTAACGTAAAGGGGTACCAAAGCCGAAATAATCGGAAAAGACGCATAAAATAAACAACGACTGCATTATCTGAATAGCCCCTTACGGGTAATCGGAAAATACTGATGAAAATATATTATAAAATTACTGATTAAAAAACAGAATAAATTCATCTTATTTAATATGTTAAGCAACATTATATAATAATCAAATTATGTGGAGGCTATAGTGCAAAAAATATTCCCTGGAGAAAAACATCTGGCGACACGTCTGTTATATGGATCTGTCCTGACGTCCCTGATGCTCACCATCCCCCTTTCTGCCACCGCCGCAGATGAGGATAACAGCACCGGCTGGCTGCTGGAAGAGATCACCGTAACCGCCCGCAAGCGCGAAGAAAGCCTGCAAAGCACGCCCATCTCCATTTCGGCCTTTTCCGGGGACAGCCTTGAATATCGGGGGGTGACAAATATCGGGGAGATCGCCCAGTTCACCCCCAATCTGTCGTTCCAGAATAACCCGAGCTTTGGTGGCGCCAGCAATTCGGCGGCCATTTACATTCGCGGTGTAGGACAGAAGGAATTCCTGCCCACCGTTGATCCGGGGGTTGGCCTTTATGTGGACGGGGTTTATATCGCCCGCTCCGTTGGCGGTATTCTGGATCTGGTGGATGTGGAACGGGTTGAAGTCCTGAGGGGGCCGCAGGGTACTCTCTTTGGCCGCAACACCATTGGCGGGGCGATCAGCATCACCACCAAGAAACCCCATGACCAACTGGAAGGTCAGGTTTCCGCCACTTACGGCACCGATGACCGCATTAACCTGAAAGCCTCCGTCAATCTGCCCGTCTCCGACAAGTTTTTCAGCAAATTTGCCGTGGCCTATATGAAACAGGACGGCTATGTACTGCGCGATGACGGCATAGACCTTGGCGATGATGATACCCTGTCTGGCCGGGCATCCTTCCTGATGGTCCCCAATGAGGATCTTGAAATTACCTTTTCTGTTGAAGGCAGCCGTGACCGGGAAAACGGCCCGGCGCTCACCCTGATCGGCATTAATTTCGAAGGCCCAAATCCGCTTAGTCTTGCCCCGCCACCACCTATGGTGACCATTCATAATATTGGCGCCAATATGGCAGCAGGTAATTTTTCGGCTCCCGGAAATCCTCCGGCCCCCTGTGCCTTCCCCGGTCAGACGCTTAATCTGGCGGTTCCGGGATGTTTTGATGACCGGTTTGTCTTTGACGGCGAAGAAAGAACCGCCAGCACGGCACCGGCTTTCTCTGATTCCGATTTCTGGGCGGTAAATCTGAATATCGACTGGGCAATCAGTGATAATATCTCCCTGCGTTCCATCACCGCTTTCCGCGACCTCGAGGCTTCCTTTGGCCGTGACGGGGATCATTCCCCCCATACCATATCCCAATTTACCGATGTTCTGGAGCAGGAGCAATTCACTCAGGAGCTCCAGCTTCTTGGCACCGCTTTTGAAGACAAGCTCAACTGGATTGCCGGGCTGTATTATTTCAAGGAAACCGGCGTCAGCACCAATGAACTGGTCTTTACCATAACCCGTTTTCGCAGTGGTGGTGACTATGATAACAAAAGCGTGGCGGCCTTTGCCCAGGGCACCTATGATGTCACCGACCGCTTCCATATCACCGCCGGTATCCGCTATACCGACGAAACAAAAAAATTCACCCCCGACCAGATCATTCATGAGAATTTCTTTGCACTGGCTGTGGGAACAGGACTTTCAGACGTCGAAGCACCGTTTCTGGCCGCTGGCACAAGGGTTCTCCCCTTTCTGGAAAAAGAAGTGAACTTCGATAATTTTGACCCTTACCTTAATCTGTCTTATGACGTGAGTGAAGATTTGATGGTCTATGCCAGCTATTCCGAAGGCTTTAAATCAGGGGGCTTCTCCCAGCGGGTGTTCCCGCCCGTCGTGCCGCCCTTCACCGCGCCACCCGGAACCCCTGATATTGACCTCATTCCCACCTTTCTGCCGGAATTTGTCCAGGTCTACGAACTTGGCTTTAAATTTTCCGGTCTGGACGGCAAGTTGCGCCTGAACGGGGCGGCCTATTATACCGACTATACCGACTTGCAGGTACAGGTCTTCACCAGTGTGGCCCCCATCACCAAGAACGCCGGGGCCGCCACCATCAAAGGCTTCGAGCTGGAAATGCAGGCAACCCCCGCAGACGGCTGGTTTGTGGAGGCGGGCGTTGGTTATATTGATGCCGGTTATGATGAGCTGGATTTTACAGAAACGCTGATTGATATAGATAATAATCTGGACCGGGTATCCAAATGGACGTTAAGTGCAGCCCTGTCAAAGGAAATATCCCTTGGCAACAGCGGGGCCCTGATCCCCCGCGTGGATTGGGCTTACCGGTCAGAATTTGACAATGATGCCTTTAACACCCCACAGATCAGACAGAGCGGCTATAGTCTGGTCAATGCCAGTCTCACATGGGAAAATGATGAGGAAAACCTGGCCCTGATCGCAGGTGTGAAAAACCTGACCGATGAGAAATTTCTCCATACCGGCATTATCGGCGATGCCTTTCAGGTATATGAAGGGCTGTTTGACAGGGGACGTCAGTGGTATTTCACCGCACGCTTCAATTTCTAACCCCAAGGTAACAAAATGGCGCGTGTAGAGCTGATTGACCCCAGAAAAAGTAATGACGAAGAAATTCAGGGAATATGTGACTGGGTCACGGAAATGGAAGGCATGGTTCCCAACCATTTTTTCATCGAGATGAATTTTCCCGAATTCTTCAAGGCCAAACTGGCCGCAACCAAAGTATTGTGGCAGTTTGGCGAGCTGTCCCTGCCTGAAATTCAGCATGTGGGCATTGCAGTATCCAAAGCCAACAGCTGTTCTTACTGCACCGCCGCCTTTTGCACTGTTTTGAATCATGGCATGAAAACAGATGAAGAGTATGTCAAAAGCTTTCTGGAAAACGGAGTCGAAGTCATTCTGGACGAACGATTGAAAAACATTATTAATTTTGCGCTTAGAGTTAATAAGGAAATGCACAACATCACCGATCAGCAAGTTGAGGATCTGCGCCATATTGGCCTGACAGACAGGGGCATAGTACAACTGATAAATCTGGTGAGTGACTTCGCCTCATATAACCGCCTCAATCTTGCACTCAGAACCGATTATGATTACCGCGATATGTGGCGTCAGGTCGGTTTTGGTAATCTCCCTGAAAATAACCAATAGAATAGATCCGTGATCAAAATACCCCGGACTCGCGAAAGGTAATAATTTATGCTACAGTCCCTTTCTGTTGATTGTGAGCATCATATGAACAAGCCGCTAGAAAAATACAGTCTGTTTCAAACCAGTGACGCAGATGAGGC
The DNA here is from genome assembly GCA_002401545.1 of Alphaproteobacteria bacterium. Lineage (GTDB taxonomy): Bacteria > Pseudomonadota > Alphaproteobacteria > Sphingomonadales > Emcibacteraceae > Paremcibacter. The sequence goes on along the minus strand of NVTJ01000014.1, from coordinate 20,993 downwards.
AAGGGAGGTGGTCAGCAGAGTCTATTGCGACCATACCCTGAAGCCCAGCCATTCCGGGCCACTTGATGCGTGCCATAACCGGGCGCACCTGTCATCTGTATCAATTAATTATATGCAGTATGGTACGGACATAAATGTGGAACCTGGTTATCTGGACAGATTTTTCCTGTTCCAGCTTCCCATTGACGGTGCGGCAAAGATTACAACCGGAAACAGGGAATTCACCACAACGGTTGGCATGTCATCGGCCATCAATCCCACGGACTATACCAAAATGCTCTGGAACAGGGACTGTAAGAAGTTAATGGTACAGGTGCGGGCAGAAGCCATGGAAATGCGCCTGTCACGGCTGTTAATGCGGCCCATTAACAAACCAATCCTGTTTGACCCGTGCATTGTTGCGGATGACAGGCCCGCCCATGACTGGTGGCAACAGATAAGGCATCTGGTCAGTGATCTGGATGATGGCATGAACCCGTGGCGGTCGCGCCATATTCTGGCTGATATGGAACGGCACCTGCTGACCAACCTGCTGTATTCCTTCAACCACAACTACAGGGATGCGCTGCTGGCCCAGGAAATTCAGGTCGCCCCGAAACATGTCAAACTGGCAGAGGATTATATCCGCCATCACCTGAAAGATTCCATGTCCATTGATGATCTGGTGGAAATTACCGGTGTCAGTCAGAGATCCATATTTGAAGGCTTCCGCAGTTTCCGGGGGACCACACCCATGAAATATGTGCTTCAGCTCCGTCTGACAAAAGTCCGGGAAGAATTGCTTAAAAGCGGCCCGGACAGAAGTGTGACAGACATCGCCCTTAAATGGGGATTCAGCCAGCTTGGCCGCTTTTCTGTATCCTACAAGAAAGTCTACGGCGAATCCCCGTCTGAAACCCTAAAGAGGTGAGGTAAATTCGGTTACTTTTCCGGCGGGGTCAACAAATATTGCCCGTTCAAGCCGGGGATATTTCGCCCAGACCTCCGGCACTTTATCAAAAGCCATCACATAGAAAGCCGTGGACAGCATATCCGCCGTTGTCGCATCCTTCGCCACCACCGACACCGCCCCGTAATGGTTGGCGCTGCGTCCGGTTATGGGATCAAGCAGGTGATGCAACTGGCTCTGATCAGAGAAAGGACTGCCATAACCGCCGGAAGTGGCAAGAGCCTGATGCTCCAGAGGCACTGTCAGCAGAATCCGGTGATCTTTCAGGGGTGAGGATATGCCCGCCGTCCATGGCCGCCCGTCCCCGTGGCGACCCATGGCATAGGTCTCTCCCATATGAACCAGAATATTGCCAAAACCGGCATGGCTCAGAACCTTCGTCACCCGGTCAGTAATATAGCCCTGTGCCACACCATTGAGAGAAATTCCCATGCCGGGTTTCTCAAAAGAAATGCGGCGGCTGTCAAGGATAATCTTGTCAGACCCCACCTTCTCCAGTATTTCCTCAATCCGCTCCCGTGACGGGCCGGCAGAACCCGCCCCCGGCTGTGAAAAATGATCGGCATAGAGTTTCCATAACGGCTGGATTGTCACATCAAAGGCCCCCTTCGTGACCCGGTAACAAGACAGGCAGCGGGACAGCAAGTCGAGAAATTCAATGTCGGGATTGTCCAGATAGCCCGCCGCATTTAGTCGGCTAATGGCAGAATTCCTCACATAGAGACTGAAAATATTTTCCAGCCGCCTGATCTCTTTCTGGCAAAGAACGAATGTCTCCCGGGCTTTCACAGGGTCATCGCCATAAAGCATGATCTCGGCCTTGGCCCCAAGGGCGGCGCCCTGCCAACGAACAAGGTCATATGACCCCCCATAGGACGGACCACACAGGCCCATTCCGACAGCGGCGGCACTGATCGTAATGAAACGTCTTCTGTTAATCATATTCCCTCGCATCTCCCAGAATATAATCTGGTGAAATATTTTCATAAGTGACCACCCGCCCGCCAAATTCACCGGCAAACTGACCGGCCTTTTCCTTGTCCCGGAACGGTATGGTTTCTTTTGCCCCCATACCACCACGGCGGCGACTGTCAATAACATAGAAGGCCGCCTCCGCCCTGATCCAGATACCATCAGCCTGTGGCTTGTTCCAGCTTGTGGCCTGTCCCATATCATGAACATATATGGCCAGAACCTGCTGGGCTTCTCCGGGCAGAATATTATAGGCCAGCGCGTCCCTGACCGAGGTGAACCAGAGGGCGTGCGACTGGCCCTTTTCAAACAGTTGTGCTTTCGGCCCCGGATGATCGCTGACAATCATATTACAGTAATGGCCTTCGGCCGCGCGGGTCAATGTCTCAGGCTCCGGTATTTTAACCTCTTCCTGACACCCCGTCAGAAGCAATGCCAGCAGGCAAAAGAAAAATCTCACAACTGTCTCCTCTTGAATATGGCAATGGCCGCTGCCAGCGGCATAATGACCCATGACAGCATAATCAGGACCAGACTTGCGTCCGAGGCCCGGTGGTCCGCGCTCAACCCCGCCATGCCCGACAACAGGGCCGTATCGCTGCTGGACGTCAGGTTAAACATACGGTAGCTGTCGGTGGGATTTATCAGCATCAGCCATTTCACCAGTTCACCATTAATCCCGTTCCCGCTGTCCGAAGCCAGCAGGGCCAGCAGACCCATATCATACAGCAGGACAAATAAAAGCCAGATACCAATGGCCATCGCCGCCGCCGTACCCCGCTCGCTCACCCACGCACTGATCACATAACCAAGGCTGAGGAAAACCGCCGCCAACAGAACAGAGGACAGCAATAACCGGCGGAAACTGTCCCATTCCTGATCGGCAAAGCCCGCCTCTCCGGTGAGGGCAATGGTCAGTCCCGCAACCCCGTAACCGACCATAATGGCAATGGTCAGCAAAAACAGATGGCCGATGAATTTGCCAAGTATCACCTCTGGGCGGCTGACCGGATGGGTGAGAAGCAGGGTCAGGGTGCCCCGTTCCGCCTCCCCGACCACGCCATCGTAAGCCAGAAGCAGAGCGATGAGCGGAATGAAAAATATACTTAAAGATGACAGGCTGACCACGGTCACGGCCAATGGACTGACGCTTGTGGTACCGGTGGGTGCACTACCCAGAAAACTTAAAATCAGGGCAAGGGCCGTCATCACCAATGTGATCATAATCACCCAGCGGTTACGGAAACCATCGCGGGCTTCCTTGCAAACAAGGGTCCATAGCCTATTCATCTGCCTGTCTCTCTTTATGGGTCAGGGCCAGAAAAACCTGTTCAAGGCTCGGGTCATTCATTTCAATATCAGCAAGGGGGATATTCAGGTCCATAAGTTCCTTCAGGATGGCAATTTTCCCGCCCGCAGGACAGGAAAACCGAGCCGCCCCGTTAATGAGGCATTTGCCCCCGAAATGCCGCGTCAGAATTTTCAGAGACTCCGCCGGAGCCTGAATTTTAATTTCGGAAGGCAACCCGATATTCTGGCGCAATTCCGCGATAGTGCCCAGCGCCACAAGCTTGCCCCGGCTCAATACGGCCACCCGGTCAATGCGGCTGTCCAGTTCGGTCAGGGCATGGGATGAGATTAATATGGTCGTCCCGGCAGATTTCATGTCATTAATGATACCATAGACATTCTGGCGGGAAGCCGGGTCAAGGCCCGATGTCGGTTCATCCAATATCAACAGCTCCGGCGAGCCGATCAAAGCCTGAGCCAGCCCGAGCCGTTGCCGCATACCCTTGGAATAGGTGGCGATACGGTCATCCGCCGACGACAAAAGATCCACCCGGCAAAACAGGTCGTCCAGACCGTCCACAGAGGCACCCTTCAGCCGGGCGTAAAAGTCCAGCGTTTCCCGGCCCGTCATATTATTCTGAAACAATACTTGCTCCGGCAGGAAACCGATCGTCTTGCGCACCCTGTTAAAGGATGTCGCCATGGGGTCATGTCCCATAACCGTCACCCGGCCCTTCGTCGGGCGCGTCAGCCCCAATACCATCTTGATCAGCGTGCTTTTCCCGGCCCCGTTATGACCCACAAGAGCAAGGCACTCGCCGGGAGCAACGCCAAAATCAATATTATCAACCGCTTTGGTCCTGCCATAGTCCTTGGTAACGGATATAAGCTCTATGTTATTCATATTTATACGCCATATTCTGCGGTATTTTCATCAGCGGTGCGCTATCCACCACCCCGCCAGGATGCAAAGCCGGAAAGGCCGACTGCGCCCATTTCAACAATAGCACTGCCGGGCTGTTCATCAATAGTTTTGCTGACGGATAACGCCATAAAATCTGATCAGTCAGGTCATTTGGCCGGTAAATATTGTCGCTAATCCCGTCCCCGTCCATATCAAAAGCTGAATTATCGCTCCAATAATTTCCCCGGCCATCTTTTGACCATTCCAGCCAGCGGGTGCCAACATATTTAACCTGCGTCCTGTTATCGATAAAGGCATTGCCGGTGATGTCATTTTTCTCGGACCCGGCGGTAAAATGCACGCCAATATCACAACCGGCCAGCAGATTATCCTGAATGATATTCCGGTTAGAATTATAAATGAATATGCATTTCTCAGGCCCGCCGGTCACCCGGTTGTTCAGTACTTTGACCCGGTTGGCATAATTGAATAATATGCCCCTCTCCCGGTCATTAATCGATCGGTTTCCGGTAATTTCCACATGGGTTGAAAACATGATTGCAAAGCCGATGTCATTGCCAGTGGAGATATTATTCACCACCTTGCTTTTGTTGGTATACATATAATGGACGGCAAACCGCACGTCGTGAATATTATTATTACGGAAGATATTTTCCTTGCTGGTGGTAACAAAAATACCATCCCGGCCATATTGAATATCATTGCCTTCGACAATGGCCCCCGGCGCATTCCATACCTGTACCCCGTTACCGCGCTCATTCATCCGCATGTCCTGACGGCCCCGGATGATATTATTGCGCACAATGGCATCCTTCGCACCCCAGACATAAACCCCGATCAAATTATCAAGTATTTTATTATCTTCAATGACCGCGCCCGTAGCCTGTTTTGAGAGGAAAATGCCTGAATCCTGCGTCTCCAGAAACAGCCCGGAGCCGGTGATGGTCAAGCCCGACAAACGGACGCCGCCGGACTTTACCGTAATCACATTGCCTGAGCCGCTGCCTTTAATTATCACCCCGCCCCCGCCAATAATACTAACGGGTTTTGACAGCAACAACGGCCCGGCATAAGTTCCCGCAGACAACAAAACCCTGTCCCCGGCCTCCGCCTGCTCAAGGGCAAGCTGAAGCTTTCCGGTAACGGCAATATCCTTTGCTGCGGCCTCAAAATCACCAAACAGGAAAAGGAATGCGGCGAAGATAATCCCCGCCGCATCCCCTATTTTATGAGGTAATAAAACCTGCATTCAAAAACGCCTTATTTTGGCTCCACCAGCATACGGCCCCGCATTTCCATATGAAGAGCATGACAGAACCATTGACAATAGTACCAGTGAACGCCCGGCATATCTGCCGTGAAGGTCACGCTTGCGCTTCCCTGCGGCGGGATTTCCATGGCAATCCCGTGATTTGATAGGGTAAATCCGTGAGTCAGATCATCGACATCATCAATATTGGTGATGATAACGGTTACCTCATCACCCTGTTTGACGGTAAATTTCTCCAACGAGAAAATCGGGGCAGATGAATACATATAAACCCGGACCCTGTTACCGTCCCGAACCACACCATCAGCCTCATCAAGACTGTCAAAACCATCTTTTTTGGCTTGAGCGGCAAGTTCATCCCACATGGGATTTTCAAGGCCATAAGCGTTGATGGGATTGACCAGTGAGCGATGCACCATAATACAGTCATGAGGTTCCGCAAACGCAGGGCTATCATGAACAAGTTTCATCTCGTCACCGGAAATATCAATCAACTGATCATTTTCCGGCTTTAACGGCCCACAATTAATATAACGGTCCTTGGAAAATTTATTCAGTGATACCAGCCATTTACCATCCGCATCCTTGGTTTCGCCCATGGTGGTATGGTTATGTCCAGGTTGATAATGCACATCCAGTTTCTGCACGATGGGATCAACATCTTTCCCGGCATATTTCTGAATAGCCTTTTTAATGTTCCATTTGCAGATCTGGCTGTCCAAAAACAGGGTTGTATAGGCATTGCCACGGTCATCAAAAGCCGTATGAAGCGGCCCAAGACCCAGTTGCGGTTCCGCAACAATAGCATCCCGCGGCTTGATTTTGTCTTTAAAGAGATCCGGCAATTTGCGGACATCCATTACCGAAACAGTCGGGCTGAGTTTGCCACTGATCATGACATATTTGCCGTCCGGGGCGGTATTTATCCCGTGCGGACTGGTAGAGATGGGAATATAACGGGTATATCTGGATCCATGACGACCATCCAGCACCGGCACATCACCTTCATAAACTTTAAAATCACCGGCCTTGACCCCCGCTTCAATGGCCTTGAGGTCGAAGATAACGACCCAGTCCTGTTCATTGGACGTCATTTCCGCCAGATTTGTGCCTTCTTCAGAATTATAGCAGGTTGAGTAGGCATATTTTCCCTGATAATCCGCATCGGTATTATCCAGATTACCATCCACGATCACCTGCCAGGCCACTTTCATTTCATCACCGTCAATGGCGGTGAATACCGCATGATATTTCTTTGGATCATCCAGCACGGAACCATCATTGGGCAACGGCACCCGATGTTCTGTATTGGTGAATATATAGCCCGTGCGGGGATATTTCTGGGGACGCAGGCCGTGAATATCCGCAGCATTGGGAATGGAGATTATCTTGTCCACTTTCATTATGTCACAACGAATTCTGGCCACACGGGTATTGGCTTTGTCATTGACAAAAAGGTAACGGCCATCGTAAACCCCGTCAGTGAATGACATATGGGGATGGTGAAGATCGCCATTCATGGGAAATTCACCTTTGTTCGCCCAGAATTCTTTTTCCTTCGGCAGCATATTTTCCATGATAATCTTGCGGCTTTCATTGGTCAGCCCCCAGCCGGTAGCGCTACAACGGTTAAAGACCGGAATACGCATCATTTCGCGCATGGACGGTACACCGACAATACGGACCTCTCCCGACTGGCCGCCGCTCCAGAAACCATAATATTGATCAAGGTCGCCCGGAAGGACTTCACTTTTCCCCTTGGCATGGGCCACCTGTGGCAGCATAGCACCAACGCCTACCATACCAATTCCCGCAGCTAAGGCGGACCCGCCAAGCACGGAACGTCTGGAAAAGCCAGACTTTTTAGATTCTTCAGTCATAATTCTCTCCTGTTTTTTTAAACTTTCCCCGAAACCCAGGTTTCAGGTTTACTTTGTAAAAAGATCCGTTCACATGAACGCCGGATCCGGTTTTTAATCCCCGATTTCCCGGGTCTGATTTAATTTACGCGTCTTATGCAGGGTATCTTTCCTGATTTTGGTCAGCTTGTGAATCACCACCGGACAGACATGTTCGTCAAAATAGGTCTGCTGACAGCCCATGCAATGCAGGCATTCATTAGGATTGATATTACCTTTGGGGTCAATGGCCTGCACCATACAATCCTGGGCACATATGTGACAGGGATCGCCACAATTGCGGTAACGTTTCAGCCAGTTGAACATGGCAAGCTTGCCCGGAATGGCAAGCGCCGCCCCCAACGGGCAGAGATAGCGGCAATAAAACCGTTCAATGAACAGCCCTGCGCCCAGCAAAACCGCGACAAATAAAACATAAGGCCAGCTGCGCATGAATTTCAGGACAATCGCCGTTTTGAAAGGCTCCACTTCCGCCAGATGTTCCGCCATATTCAGGGAATATACCGACAGCCCGAGCAAGCCGAGGAAGATCATATATTTCAACGGCCATAGCCTCTCATGCAACCACCAGGGCATGGTGATTTGCGGCACTTTGAAGAATCTGGCAATCTTGTTGGTCAGTTCCTGCAACGCGCCAAAGGGACAGAGCCAGCCGCAATAGGCCCCACGGCCCCAGAACAATAACGACACTGCCACCGAACACCACAGGATAAAGATCATCGGCTCCATCAGGAAAAATTCCCACCGGAAGCCGGACAGCATGGCGCTGACAAAAACAAAGACATTGACCACCGACAGTTGGGCCTGAGCGTAATAACCAATGTAAAATAATGTGAAGATCAAAAATCCCAGCCGGATTCTATCGGTCAGCACCCGGTATTTTACCACCTGATTTTGCACAAAGAATAAAATCGTCAACAGAAAAATCGCCGTCAGCAAAATGATAATATCCACCGTCTTGGCCTGCCACATCTTCATCCATAAAGCATTGACCGCCCGCGCTTCTTCCTCTTCCATGCTCAGGCTGATGGCGGGTTTTTCAACTTTGACATATTGGCCAGGCAGTTGATAATTCAGGTCATAGGCAATGAAAACTTTCTCCAGAGCGCCGATGGCACGCTGCACCAGCAGCTGCAGTTGCCAGCCGTCCGCCGGATTAAATATCGCCCCCGGCGGCGTATAAAATAATGCCACTTCCCGGAAATCAGGCGCCCCTTCGGCCAGAACCTCACCAAGGTTCTTGTAACCGTGATCATTAAAGCGGAAACCTTCTTCGCCCTGCACCACCTGTATGCGGTCAAAAATCCCGCCCCGCACATAACCCGATCCACGAAAAGAATAATGGCCTTTTCCCATGATAATGAAAGCCTGCTCGCCCTGCTTGATCCGTTTGAGGTAATTGCGATATTCCCATTTGCCCAGCAAACTTCTGGCAATGGTCGGCACCGCGAGGGAGGCCACATACATATCAATGAATATATCCTCATCCGCCCCCTTTTCCGGCCGGGCTATGGCCCTGACATTGCCCTGCTCCTCGAAACTCCGGTTAACCCGGGCATTGGTCAGCAGCAACCGACGAACGGACCCGTCCCCAAGCAATGTGGTCCAGTCCAGTTCCTGCATCTCGCCGGGAATGACAGTTTTAATGGCCTTGGCGACCTTGATTTCTGTACTCAACCCCCCAAGCCCGAGAACCCGCGCCGCCCGTACCGATGCGCGCTTTATGGTGTCATCAATAACCATAACCGTCACCGTTGCCCCCGACACGATATCCACAGGCGGCGGCTCGCCCCCTTTTTCTCTGGCAAGTTTCAGGATGTCGATATTCCGGTAGCCATCTATAAAGTCTGCGATTTTCTTTTCCGGGATGCCCGCAAGAACGATGGGTTCCGAATGTTTGACCAGACGCGCCCCGGAAATCCTGCCCTGCCCGTCCATGCCAATCAGAACCACGATCGGCTTGCCGGAATATCCTATGGCACCGACAAAATCCGTATTTAAAAAAGCATAGCCAACAATCTTGCCCTCTTGTAAAACAGGGGCGATAGGACCCTCATCCATCTGTGGGCCATAACTGTCCGCAAGAGGAAACAACGCCGTCGCCGGAACTTCACCCAGATATTTCCCTAACTCATCGGCTCCGGCCAACAGCGGGCAGGTTAAACCAATCAGTATCATAAATAATACTTTGGCGAAAAAAGACATAACCACGCTTATTTTCAGTCGCATTGCCGTTTGAACTTTCGTTGGATCAACAAACACTGAAGGAATAGAATTTCTCCGGACAGCCTAAATTGACATGTATCAATTAAATGTCAATAAGAAGCATTTTAAATAAATCTACAGATAAGTTCTGGCGTCCTTTCGGCATAATTCATTTTCTGCTATAAAGAGGCCATTCTGCCATCGCAGGTCAATGACGGCACCCTGTGATATTGTCCCCTTAATAAAGGCTGTGAGACCTCTGCATAACTTTCCCCTTTTCATCCATCATATGATATAATTCTGTCATGAGGAAAACATTTAAAACACAGCCTGAGCTGTTTGTTGCGCGCGCGGAGCTGGATCATCCGAGCTTGCATGGATTGGATGGTGCGGAAGCTGTTCTGGACTGGGATAAACTTGAGCAATTAATGGCAGGCATATACAGCTCTGGRACGGGGCGACCGAGCTATCCGCTTTTGACGCTGTTACGCAGTTTGCTTCTGGGGATATGGTACGGGCTGTCCGATGAGCAGTTGGGGTCTTGTCTTGCGCGGGACCTGTTGTTCCGGCGCTTTTGCCACCTTGAGCTGACTGGTAGCATTCCAGACCCGACCACCCTTGGCCGCTTTCGCGCCAAGCTTGTCGGGCATGATCTGTGGGAGAAGTTGCTTGATGAAGTGAACCGCCAGTTAGAGGTTAAGCACATCATCATGACCGAGGGACGGATTAATATTATTGACGCGACCCCGGTTGAGGCGGCACAGTCCGGCCCCGGAAAGAGCAAGAGCACGGCACAGGGCAAATCAGGCAGCCCGACGAAAGACCCTGAGGCAGGCTGGCATGTGAAGAAGGACAGCCGGGGCAATCTCAAGTCCACCTATGGCTACAGTATTCATACGGCGGTTGACGAGGATGGTTTTATCCACCGCCAGACGGTGACGGCGGGCAATGTCCATGACAGCCGGGAGCATGATACATTATTGCTCGGGGATGAGAGTGCCCTGTATGCTGATGCGGCCTATAGTTCGAAACACAATCGTGACAAGCTCAGGCGGCTTGGCATTAAGGACTGTGTTCAACGCAAGGGCTATCGGGGTCATCCCATATCCGAGGCAGACAAGAAGCGGAATGCAGAAATCGCGGTGACCCGTAGTGGTGGCGAGCGGCCCTTTGCCACCTATAAATGCCGGTATGGCCTTGGGCGGACGCGGTTTATGGGACGGGCGAAGAACCTGACCTTTTACGGACTTGCCGCCATGGCGAGCAATATCAGAAAAGCGGCCAAATTCCTCCTGCTCTATGGCCTGCCTGACCCGGCACCCACGGGATAGGTGCGCCCAAAGTCCGGAAATAATAAGAAAAACCACAAAAACCCCGCCCGGCGGGACATAAAGACTGGCCTGCAAGCCCGTTATATGAAATTATAAAATAAATCAGGCCTTACGCAGAGGTTTCATAGTATTAAAATAAACTTTGAAGATAGCTAGATGACAACTCAGCATCAAAAGAACAGATTTATGGTAATTAGCCAAATAGTTATAATAGCCGCATTTCTTGTAACTATTCTAATAATAACACCAGTTTATGCCGATGAAAAAAGAGAAACAAATATAATAAGGCAAAATTTAGAGACTGCCTTGATTCAACTAGCCCAACAACGAAACATCAGCATTATATATAACTCCAAATTCCTTAAGGGTAAAAAATCTCCCAAAGTAAACGGTTACTTTTCAACAAAGGAATTATTGCAAAAACTTTTAATTGGGAGCGGTTATACATTTGAGGTGGATAGAAAAGGTAACTTTTATATTCGGAAAAAATCTTTCAAAGCTGTTTCAAGCATAAAAATTTCCAATGATGATGACGCCGACAAAATTACTGATAATACACTCAAAAATATAAATATTGAGGAAGAAATATTTGATAATATTGTTTCCACGGGATCACATATCAAGGGAGTGGGAACCGTTGGTTCACAGGCTTTAACTTTCGATCGCGAGAAAATTGACCAACAAGGTTACGCCACATTACCACAGTTTATCCAGAGTTTACCTCAAAATTTCAATGGAGGAATTTCTGAAACTACAAGCCAATTATCTTTTGCAAATGGCGCGGGAAATAATCAAAATGATGGAATGGGCATTAACCTGCGGGGCTTGGGCAATGTATCTACTTTAGTGTTATTAAATGGTCAGCGTCTTGCACCCTCAGGTATTAACGGCAGCTTTGTAGATATATCCATGATTCCCCTATCTGCCATTGAGCAAGTTGAAGTCTTGTCTGACGGCGCCTCTGCGATCTATGGGTCAGATGCTATAGGTGGTGTGGTGAATTTTAAGCTGCGAAAGGACTATAGTGGCGCGGAGACACGTATCCGTTACGGCTTGGCGACGGAAGGCGGGCTGGAAGAAATTGTTATAGGACAAACGCTTGGCAAAGTCTGGGAACGAGGACAAGGGTTGATTTCTTATGAATATTACCATCGGAATGCCCTTGATGCACAGGACCGTAGTTTTACAAAAGATGCGCCAAAGCCAAATGATTTATTACCTGAACAAGGCCGGCATAATATATTTCTATCTGGTGGGTATTACCTTAACAAAAATCTGGAGATTTTAACAACCGCTCACTATAATGATAGAAGCAGCAAACGAAACCAGTTCCTTACTCTTTCCGTTCCCCCAGATTTCAAAAGGAGTAAAACCAAACAATATGGCGGCACGCTTGGTGCCATACTGGATTTGGAAAATAACTTTGGGAGTGATTGGCGTTCAGAAATTGTAGGGTCGTATAGTCACAGCGAATATATTACAAAGATCCGTGATCAGGATGAACCTGAAAATTCTAGTCTCATATTTAATCGCGTTTCAGAGAATATATCCGTGAATCTAAATCTTGACGGGTCTCTTTTTAGCTTAGCATCTGGAGATATCAAACTTGCCACCGGCATCCATTTTCGCCATGATAGTTTTGGTGATATGGATTTAGCCGTTAACCAAAGCTTGATACAGCTCCCCATAAATGATTCTAGCCATAATGTCATAGCCCTATATGGAGAATTATACTTACCCATTGTGGGGTTGCAGAACAGAAAAACGGGAATTGAGAAGTTGGAAATTAGCATCTCTGGCCGCTACGAACGTTACAGTGATTTTGGGTCCTCAACTAACCCAAAAATTGGTGTGTCATACTCCCCAACCAAAGGCATCAATATTAGAGGAACTTACAGCACCTCTTTCCGCGCACCTTTGCTGGAAGAGCTTGATGAGACGTCAAATTTTGCAATATTACTCAATAATATACCGAATGATATGTCTGATACAGGAACCAGCTTGGTCATTCAATTAGCAGGCCCTGGAAATTCTAACCTCAAACCGGAAACGGCAAAAATATGGACACTGGGGTTCGACCTTCAACCAATGGCTGTCCCTAACCTTAAAGTGAGTGCCACATATTTCAATATCAATTACAAAGATAGAATTGATCTTGTCAGGTTTGGATTATTCACTATACTAACTGATCCAAATTCCACTCCATTCGCTGACTTTAATGGTCCTGATTCTGCCCTTTTTGCCTTGATAGAAAATTATCAATTGCTAAATTTTACTTTTTTCCCTGGATTTGGCCCCCCGGCAAACTTTCAAGATGCTGACGTGGTATTTGATGGGCGCAAACAAAATTTATCTCGAAATAAGGTTGCAGGATTTGATTTTGTATTTTCTTACGCCTTTGATACCAAAAATACAGGAAGGTGGGATTTCTCATTTGGGGGGACGTATCTTTTAAATTTCTTGAAGCAAGCGGGTAAAGAAACACCTGTTATCGATGTTATCGGCACTGTTGATAATCCTGTCTCTTTACAGTTGCATAGTAATATTTCATGGAGCCACAAAGGATTTTTGGCCAACCTTATGATCAATTATATAGACGATTATGTGGATAATAGAACAACAATAAATGTGCCCGTCAGCTCTTGGACCACTGCTAATTTGAACATAAGCTATCATACAGCAGATCGTTTCAGTGGATGGTTAGGTGATTTAGTCTTCAGCATAAGTGTTGTAAATATACTCAATACCGCCCCGCCTTTTTTAACTTCCTTAAGAGCCAACACAAATATAAACTTCGACCCGAATAATGCCAATCCAGCAGGACGTATGTTAAGTTTTCAAGTTACTAAACAGTGGTAATATTTTCTAAAATCGAGTGTGAGAAAAAGACCGAGGTAATAGCTCTCCTTAATCTTTCAATTTGAATAGCCCCTAGAATTTTAGACATCTTGCAGCTACACAATGAAGCAAGGAGTTAAAGAATATGTCAGGTTTACGTTACACAGAAGAATTCAAGCGTGATGCGGTTGCTCAAGTCACAGATCGGGGCTATTCCGTCAGAGAGGTTGCCGCCAGATTAGGCATCAGTACCAAATCCCTTTATGACTGGAAAACGGCATATCACAAGCCAGCGCCGGAGCGTCGACAAGAGGCTCAGCAGAGCGTGGAAATCCGTCGTCTGAAGGCAGAGTTATTGCGCGTCACAGAGGAGCGCGACATTCTAAAAAAGGCCACAGCGTACTTCGCAAGGGATGTCAGGTGAAGTACGCCTTCATTGAAGCGCATCGCCCTGTTTTCCGGGTTCGACCTATGTGCCGTATTCTTAAAGTTCACCCCAGCGGGTTTTATGCGTGGCGCGCGGAACCTGTCAGCAACAAGGCTAAGGATGACCATCGGCTTATCGGTCTGTTAAAGCAGGCATGGTTGGAAAGCGGCTGTGTGTACGGCTATCGTAAGCTGCATGATGACCTGCGCTCACTTGGTGAGATCTGCGGCCTTAACAAGATCGCCCGCCTGACAAGCCTTGCCGGCATTAAGGCCCAGATAGGATACAAACGCAAAGCTGGCTTCTATGGCGGCAAACCTGCCGTTGTTGCCCCTAATCATTTGAACCGTGTCTTTGATGTGGAGAAGCCAGATCAAGCATGGGTGACAGACATTACTTACATCAAGACCCATGAGGGCTGGCTGTATCTGGCCGTTATCATCGATCTGTATTCTCGCCGGATCATTGGCTGGTCCATGCAGTCACGTATGCAGATGGACTTGGTATTGAGCGCATTATTGATGGCGGTATGGCGACGAAATCCCAAGTCAAAGGTAATCATTCACTCTGATCAGGGCAGTCAATTTACCAGCTATGAGTGGCAGAAGTTCTTGAAAGCCAACAATCTGAAAGCCAGTATGAGCCGGAGGGGTAACTGTTATGACAATGCTGTTGCTGAGAGCTTTTTCCAGCTGCTCAAACGGGAACGGATCAGGCGGAAAACCTATGCCACCCGCGAGTTGGCTCGGCAGGATGTGTTTGATTACATCGAGTTTTTCTATAATTCAAAAAGAAAGCATGGTAAGTGTGGGATGTTGTCTCCCATAGAATTTGAACGGCAACAAAAATGGAAGCTTAAAGGTGTCTAGTAAACTGGGGGCTATTCAATTAATAAATTTTACTGCCATATAATTCTGAATAATAACATATATAGAAATTAGGAAACATCAACTTATTGCCCATGTTCCCTAATTCTCTACTTTTATAATTCGATACATACAGTACGAACTAATTAAGCAATTATTGGACCCGGTTCCAATGTTACAGGCTCAATGAACCAGTTTATTTTAAAACCCTTAGTCGCTTTTGATACTTTCCCAAGTTTTATCATCATATTTTCCTTTTTAATTATTTAATCATAATTGCGCCGAATGATTTCGACAAATATATAATAGAATTATTCCATATAATTTCTCAACCCTATAATATTAATATATTATTTTGAAATGAAGACGAGTATATATACCATTATTCTTTTCAAAAATATCGGTATTAAACAAACGAATAGAGGATCTAGGCCACTTCAGATTGGGTAAACTCTGTGAAGGTCTCACCCTTCATTTTTCTGGCCCAGATTTCCGCAATTAAATAAAAATGTAAGAAAGCAAAATCCCTTTTTTCGATATTATGTTCCCTCTTCAAAACTTTTTCCAAATTCCGGCGATTGATAAAACCTGCCTTTACCAATTCTCCATCCATGAGCAGATCTTGTATTACATCGAGATTTTCTAAGGTGAAAGACCACAAGAAATTACTTCCTACTGACTTTGTTCCTCTCCATATAACTTCTGGCGGTAAATAATTTTTAAAAGCTTTACGTGCCAAACCTCGATTTTGGCCATTAGCCATCATTAGCCATAGTGGAATTCGCAAGCAGGTTTCAATCACTGGCTGAGATAAATAAGGATAAATTGTTGTAAAGTAACCTTCCGGTGAAACTGCGTTTTCTCTATTATATAGGCCACTTGTCAAGGGGGATATATGATCAATCTTTCCAGGAGTAACATTATCCCTGAATTCAAGCCAAGGATGCGCTATCTCCTTCTTATTGATCTCATCTTCAACACTTTCTGCAAGTAGACTGGTACGTAATGTGCTATCCACATCGAATCTATTTTTACCAAACCCGCCTTGAATTATACCCGGCAGAATAGACCAAATAGATCTATTCTGCATGCGAGAGGCTTCCATTATAATAGAGAATAACGGAGGGCGTATACCATGGCTTTTAATGTAATCTATGGGAGCGTAGTCCTTACCATACCCATATAATATTTCATCACCACCTGTGCCATTAAACATAGCTTGAGCGCCTCTTTCTTTTAAAGTTCTAGAAAGAAAATTCACATACCTTGGTCTAAAAGAATAATCAGTTGGTGACGTGGTTATGGGAACCATAGAAATGTCATCAAAACTCAACTTCTGCATTTCTTTTTTATATTCAATAAGCGGCACCCCCACATGATCTGCGGCCTGTCGAGCAAAATATCTTTCATCTCCACAAGGGGAATCCTCATAAAGGTTAAGGCAGGCGATTTCGAGCGGTGTAGAAATTTCCCCCAAACTTGCCAGTATAATTGATGAATCTAGTCCCCCGATCTGATTAATAATATTATTGTAGGGCTCCGCTAATGATGCAACGGTACTCAGCATACATTGGCGTAAAGTTCTGGCGGCTTCTTCCACATCCTCAATCACATCAGTTTGTGATATTTTCTGTGGGTTCCAATAGAATTTCTTAGATGTGATTTCTGGTGTTATGGTCAAACATTGCCCAGGAAGAATTTTGGTAATTTCATTCATTGGTACGCTTGTTTGATCGGAACGATTGATCATAGTTTTAGCCAACCCCATCCAGTCGACTGAGAAATTTAAAAATTTACACGATGCGACATCAGGTAGGTAAGTGAAATATATCTCAACGTCACGGTAAGATGTACTGAAGCAAGAAAAAATACCTATAGGGTCGACCTGAACATATTTCTGTTTTCCCGACTGAAAAAACGCCACATAAGATCCCCAATATTCATCCACTAGATGTCGTCCATTACTATTAATGATTTTTTGAGATTCTATGGGATTCAAGTCTGCGTTTTTAGCTACTCGCTCCAAGTCACTTTCTCGGTTTAGAAGCTTACCTAGAACAACGCCTCCAGTTTGATCACCGTTCAAGCACAAAGGATAAGCTTGCATCCGGTTTTTCTCCTCTCCCGTATGAAGTACTAAGAGCCCTCTACCATCATAAGCAACTTCCCATGGGATTTCCGTGCCTTCAAAATAGCCTTTTAGGAATTTTGCGGTTTCTGCAACCTGTTGACTATCTTCATTCCAAACGATGGTTATATAGCGATACATTTTAATTCCTTTGTTAGACAGTCATAATTGGTTTAAAGGCAGATGCTTGAAAAATATGACCATTATAAATTCTATCCCCATTTTGCACCCAAGCGTGGGCCGAAAACGGTCCCATTTGAACGCCAAAAACCAATTGTGGATAAATGCCATATGAAGCTAAAAAGTTAATCATCGTTAATGAGTCAAATAAGCACTCATCTTGAACAGTGTAAAATAGCCCCCTCAAGACACGAAATACCTCTACGAGTTCTCGGGTCTTCTCAAAATTCACTTCTTGTGGCTTTTTTGCTAATTCGCGCTCTTTGCGTTTTGCGAGCTTGCGGATTACCCCTTCCATAGGATTGAGCCACCAAATTAACTTCGTGTATAAAAATGCCTTTAAACATTTCCATACATGCTGAATTCTGATTTTTGGAATACCATCAACAAAATACTCATTCATATCTTGAGAAACAGGCGGCAATTGTGAAGGAGAGCCGTGTTTCGCTTTATTGGCACAATCGGTTATTATTTCTTTACTTAGTAATTTTCCAATGGTTTGTTCCAGCTCATATGGATGGCTCTTCCCGAGCGTGGATTGGTTTCCAAAAAGAACTTGGAATGCGTATTTTTCTGGCTCTAAAAGCAGGAAATATTCATTTTTCCGTAAATCAAGTACGATAAAATGACCATCCACATTTTGGTAAAAAATATGCTTTTCTAAAAAAAACCGAGATCTCATTTCTGATAATGATTGTGTCATTTCTAATGCCTTATTAAATTTTTCATTCAGTTATACGACTAGTTTTTCAATGTTTGTTTCTCTTTGGGTGCAATTCTGAGCATTCCACATGTTGGCGTAAATGCCTTTTGCACGTAGCAAATACTCGTGGCGACCACGCTCTATAAACTCCCCCTCACTCAATACTAAAATTTCATCTGCATGCACCACAGTTGACAAACGATGCGTAATGATGAGGGTAGTTGTGTTTTTTGAAACCTTAATCAGGTTATCAAGAACCTGTCTTTCTGTTTCGGAATCTAAAGAGCTAGTTGCTTCATCAAAAACAAAAATTAAAGGGTTTTTCAAAGAGGCTCTTGCAATAGATATTCTTTGTTTTTCGCCACCAGAGAGTTTCAGGCCTCTCTCACCAACAATAGTTTGGTACCCAAGAGGCATTGCCATAATTTTGTCATGGATATGAGCTTTTTTAGCGGCGTCCTCAATTTCGGTCAAAGTAGCGTCTTCTTTACCAAACCCAATATTATAAGCAATGCTATTATTAAACAGTATGGTGTCTTGTGGTACGACCGCTATATACTGACGTAGAGTGGATAATGGGATTTTATTTGTCGATATTCCATTTAACAATATATCTCCTGAGGTTTGTTCAAAAAACTTAAGAAGCAGTCTAATTATTGAGGACTTTCCGGAACCACTATGACCAACAATGGCCGTCACCTTTCCTGGCTTGATGACAAAATTTATTTTCTTTAGAAGGGGCTTATTATTGATGCATATCTCAGACTTGTAAGAAAAACTCACGTCCTCAAATGCTAGTTCCCCTCCATCTATCTTCGGGGGAAAATTTACAGCATCTAAAGAATGGATTATGGAACTATCCTTCCCGTGTGCTTCAGTAAAATTCTCTGTTTCAGTATTCAAAAGGCCAAGCATTTTTTCTATAAAGGCTAGCCCATGAACAGCCCCCTGGAATGCCTTACCCAATGCCTCCATCGGACGAATAATTTGCAGCATATATGTATTAATAAGTACAAAATCTCCAATGGTCATTGTTTCCTGCATTACGTTATTTCCAGCAAGCACAACAGCGGACCCAAGCGATATGGCAAATATACAAGAAACGAGAAAACCATTCTTAGTTTTACGCTCATAAAAAGAAGCCCAGCCAAGTTCTGCTTTAGCTAAACGAGCGTCATATTGATTATTGACATAATTTTCTGCAGTAAAATACTTAACAGTCTCACTGTTAAGTAGGCAATCCATAAGGGTCGCGTATGACTCGACCTCATTTGTAGACACCTCCTTAATTGGCTCATTAATCTGAACCCCGCCAAAATAAAAGGCTGCTGCATAAACAATTACAGAAAAAACGAGTAAGACAAGAAAAACCGTAGGTAGTAAGAGAGCTAAAATAATGCTGATAAATGTAATTTCCAACAAGACAGGAAGAATGGTAAAAGTAATAATATTTAACAACATGCTGTAGCCAGTGATACCCTGCACAAGAGTCTGGTTTAATGCCCCGGATTTACGATCTAGATGAAAAGCTAAAGGTAACTTCAGAACATGACCAAATAGGCGTTTACTAATGTTGCGTTTTATTCTTTGATCAGCAGTACCATAAAAAAACCATTTTATTTCCTCACTACTTTTAGAAATCCACAAACAAAATATATAAAATATGATAAGAATTATAGGACTGAATATTTCATTTGGTTGTGACAAAATATCCCAAGCTTGAAATGATTTTTGGTCAGCTATATTAAGCTCTTTGGCACTAAATCCGTCTATAGAATACTTAAGGGCAATTGGGGCTAGTGCTGAGAAAGCAGCGGTTATTATTATAAGAAAGAAAACCAGGATTAACCGTTTTTTTACAAAATTATCAGCCTCATTCCAACCTAGCAATAATGTTTGTTGTAAAGTTCTTATCATAACTTCAATTTTCTATAATCTGAAGATCAGTTTTCTTCATGCTCATTTAGAACGATGAACTTAATAAATGATAACCAGTATATTTTGCCGTGCATAACATTTAACTATATAAAAACATTATATTATTTATATAATTAGGCACAGATAATCATCCCGGTTTTACATTACTTAAAACCAGAGTCTCTAAACCCATATTTATTTGTGATTACTATTTAGTATGAATAAAAAATAGTATTCTTGCTAAGAATATTCAGACCTAGCTCGTCTTAATGATAGTATAATATCAGGCAAAAAAAAATTACTCTCTCATGATATAGCTTTAAGGCATGTTTTAATTCTACAATATTTTTTTGATGGTATAATTGACATAATTTCACTAAACCATCGTGCCAATCTGGAATAAGGTCATATTCCTGCAGACGAATAATATTTATACGGTCATTTATGTTTCGAATTCCATAAATAACGTCATCATTTCCTGACTGTTTAGAAATATGCATGAATAGATCATTTAGAATTTGCACTTCAATATTTGGGGTGTTGGTTTCATTAGGTGACTGTTCTTCAAAAAATTTGGGTGGTTTTAACATACCTGGTACCTGCCCATCATTTCTAACAAGACTTAATGATAATTCTAACAAAGTTAAATTTAAGGTGTAGAGATTTCTAATTTCCCTTTCGGAAACTTCTTTTGTAAAAAATCCCGCATAAGGTTCATTTTTAATGATCCTTTCTGTGGAAAGTTGAATAAGTGCTTCGCGTACCGGTGTATTACTGACACCTAATTCATCTGCAAGTGGTTCAATATAAATTCTTTTACCTAAGGGGAGTGCTTGCTGCAAAATTAATTTTTTTATGCTCTCATATACGTTATTTTCTTCAACTTTTTTATATCGACAAGTAGTAGATATCTGCATCTTTCTTCCTTCTAATTATGTAATAAGACCTCTTCATAAAGTCTGATTTGAATAGAATGATGAAGATTATCTCTTTTGAAAAGAATATTATAATTACACTTAGTAGCGGGGCAGGGGCATGCGCATATCTATGTGAATGGAAAAAAACTGGCCCGA
>NVTJ01000176.1 GCA_002401545.1 Alphaproteobacteria bacterium | reverse complement strand
GGCAGAAGATCAGCCAGCCAAGCCGCTTACGCTCACAATCGATTGGGAACTCTACGGCCAATATCTTGAAGACAGCGATATGAGTGATGCTGAAAAGCGCCTTGTAACCGGCGTCATAGTCAGCATCAGGTGTCTGGGGCAAAAGCGTCATACGGGTATCACCCGGCTTTTCCGGCCCCGCCCCCAAAGCACCGACTTTCGGGTCACGAATATGAAACCGTTCCGTGTAGGCCTTGGCAAGGGAACGGCAGATATCATCGTCTAATTTGCTTTTGGTGAAAAGATGGGCCGTTGTGCCGTCCTGATTATTGATAAAAACCGCGCAATGATCCACCCGCACCACCGCATTGACCAGATCAAACAGGCTGTCTTCAAATTCCGCCCGGCCCAGCTTGGCTATGGTCTTGTTCAACCTGAACAACCAGTCTTCTGATCCTGCAATGGAGATATTTTCCGGCATCATATCCGCCCTATTACGTCCGGCATTCATTATGGACATATTTCGCCTGACTGACAAGCCATTCCCGCACCTGCTGCCGGTCGCCACCGCCCTGCAGAAAACCCGCAACCAGCCCCGAAATATGAGCCGCCCCCATGCTGGCACCACGAATGGCCCCCAACGGGTTTATCCCCCGTGGACAGCCACCAAAATCCGCCTGACCACTGTCAAGAAAAGATATTTCCCCCCTGTCACAGCGGGCATCCCCGGTGGCCCGGATGACCCCGTCGTAAGATGAGGGATAGACCGCTGCCCCCTGCGCCGGGGACGATGCGATCAGAATAATATTCGCGGCCACCGCCCGTTCGCAAGCCGCCGCAAGAACGCTGCGGTCATGGGCCAGACCCAGACTGAGGTTAATCAGGTCAACTTTTTCCGCCACCAGCCAGTCTATGGCCGCTGCCACTTCCCGCGCCGTTGTCACCCCGCGCCGGTCAAATACCTGAGCATTATACAGGGCGATATGCGGCGCATGATGCCATATGACCTCGCAGACCGCCGTACCATGCCCCAAGGGGTCCGGCAGGGCATCATCCGGCAGGGAGGCATGAACATATATTGTCTGGCGTACCGATACCCCGCTGTCCACCAGCCCCAGACGAACTGTCATGCCTCATCCTCGGTTAATCTGCCGTCTCTCATGGAAAAAACCCGGTCCGGGTTGCGGATTGCCCCCCCATGGTGGCTGATGATGATCCGGGTGCTGTCGGCAAAATACTGATCCAGCATCTGCTGAAATTCCGCCTCGGTTTCCCGGTCCACTGCCGAGGTGGCTTCATCCAGAATCAGCACCTTCGGCTTCATCAAAAGGGCGCGGGCGATGGAAAGCCGCTGTTGCTGACCCCCGCTCAGGCGGGCGCCCCGCTCGCCAATGGCCGTATCATAGCCTTGCGGCAGGCTTTCAATGAAGGCATCAATACGCGCCGCCTTCGCCGCCGCTGCCACCTGCGCCGGTATGGCGTCTTTCACCCCGTAAGCAATATTATCCCTGACCGTGCCATGAAACAGGATCGTATTCTGATCAACAACGGCAATGATCGTTCGCAATTCTTTCAGCGACAGATCGGGATAGCTCACCCCGTCCAGCCATAGGCCGCCCGCAGAGGGGTCATAATGGCGATGGAGAAGGTTAATCAGAGTTGATTTACCGCTCCCTGACGGCCCGGTGATCAGTATCTTTTCGCCGGGGCGAATATGGAACGATATGTTCTGCACCCCTCTGGCCTGCGCCTCATCATAAAAGAAACTCACCCGATCCAGTTTAAGGTCACCTTGAGCCTTGCCCCCGATCAGAACAGGGGTCGCCGGATCGATCACCGCAATTTTCTGATTTTTAAGCGCCTGCACCCGCACCAGACTGACCATGGCCCGCTGATAAGCCACATAAAGCCCGAGGAAGGTCTGCACCGGGCCGGTTGCCCGCGCCATATAGGCGGAAAAAGCAATCAGGGTGCCGATAGTCGCGGTCCCCTGTGTGACAAAATAACCGCCAATGACAAAAACGCAGGCCGTGGCAATGCCGGTGAGCAACCCAGGCACGCCGCCGGTC
This sequence comes from Alphaproteobacteria bacterium, assembly GCA_002401545.1. GTDB lineage: Bacteria > Pseudomonadota > Alphaproteobacteria > Sphingomonadales > Emcibacteraceae > Paremcibacter. The sequence goes on along the minus strand of NVTJ01000176.1, from coordinate 3,059 downwards.
ACATGATTAATGATCTGCAATTTCAGCAATTCATCGAGATAGCCATGATTAAGCCGGGTCAGCCGGGCCTGTTCATGCCCGGTGGCGGACAGAGACTGAATGAATTTTGCCGCAGGCAGGGTTTCAATGAAAAAACTGCTCACATCGGCTGATTTTTCCCTTAGGATCCTGCTGCCCTTTTCCACCAGTGGCCGCATCCGGCGCAGGAATATAACCTGTAATGGCAACAGGGCAAAGGCAATCAGGGTCAACTGCCAGCTCAACAGCAACATGATGATGAGGCTGCCGATCAGGGCCAGTGAGCCATTGACCACGGCCAGCAGGCTGTCGGTGGAAAACCGCTGGACCTCTGCCACGTCACCGTCAAGGCGCGAGACAATATCCCCGGTGCGCCAGCGGCCATAAAATGCCGGTGATAATTTCATCAGATGGTCATAAACATCCTCCCTCAGCCGGAATAATATCCGTCCCGACAGCCCCACATACAGCCAGCGGTTAAAGCCACTGACCGCAAAGACCACAAATGACATGATGACAATCAGGACGGCAAAGCGGATAACCATATCCATATTGCCCGCCAGCAGGCCGTCATCAATCAATATCTTGGTAAAATAAGGCTGGGCCAGCGCAAAGCCGGTCATGCAGGCGGCCAGCACCATGACAAGGCTTAAGCTTTTTATCTCAGGCCGGATGAATTTTCCGACCCAGCCCAGGGCTTGTTGTATCTTGTTTTCCTCTGCGATCGTATCTTCCCCTAACCTGTGATATTGCGGACCGTAAGCCATTTTCGTGCCGATGTCACCTGTGCCTTGTCCACCCCAAATTCTGTGGCATTATCATCATCATTGGACCCGCCCCTGATCAGGTCAAGGAGCTTAACCAGCGGAACACCGTCCACCTGCCAGACCCCGCGCGGATGATCGGCACAGACAATAACATCCTCAAGCTCAATATACCCGTCCCTGACCACGGGCCTTTTGCATGTTTTTGTCGTTTGTGGCGGGGGAGGCTCCTCACCGGGCGGCCAGATACTGCGGCGTTTCCAGAAAGCCTCCTCGGGCCAGCGCTGTTCAGAGGCGTAAAATTCTTTTCCCATCAGGCACCCGCCCTCAAAGGCAAAGTCTATACGTTCCCGGTAAAATTGCAGGGCCAGTTCCTTATCCTCTGGCCTTCGCATCAGCGTATTGATCACCGGAACTGCCGAAAGACCACTGCCAATAGCATAAAAAATGCCGTTACCCGACAGGGGGTCAAGAGCCAGCGAACCATCCCCGACCACAAGGAAATCATCCCCCCCCACCGGGAGTGTTTTCATGGCTGCCGCCGTGCGCACGGAAACTTTATTATCATGAGCCTGCGCATCACGCAGCCAGACTTCCGCTTCGGGAAGCTGATCCGTCAGGCGCGAAAAATACTGGTCCAAGCCTTCTTTTGAGGGCAGTTCACCCTTCTCGCTGCTGACAAAAATCTGCAATATGGCCGTGCCCTGCCCGTCCCGCATATACCACGCCCAGCCCGCCGGAAACGCGGCCACTGACGTCATGGCGCTATGCCCGAACGGCACGTGATATGATTTCAGCAACGCCGATGTTGCCGGGGCCGTAACATGGTCATCATCCCCGGCCATCCGTGCCCGGCCAAGACGGGATTCCCGGCCCCGGGCCTCCACCAGAAAATCGGCTGTCAGGGTTTGCGGCCCATATGAAATATGCCATTTTTCTGCACCACGCACCACTTTTTCAATGCGGCCCTCGATAATATGCACGCCTTTGGCTTTTGCGTCCCGGAGCAAAGCCCGGTCAAATGTCTGGCGGTTGAGAATATATTCCCGGTTCTGAATTTGGGCGTTACCGTTCCAGTGAGACTTGCGCGCCACCAGGGGACCCAGGCTGGCCACCGTTTGCGGAAAGCCGAAATGCCGCAGGCTGTTCAGCGGCCGCTCCGACATGCCCTCCCAGGCGGGAAATGGGCGCGGGCGGGTGATGATGACAGCCTTAAGCCCAAGCTCCACCAGTCCGCAGGCGCAAAAAACTCCCGCCGGACCACCGCCCATGATCACAATTTTTCCAGATGGCAAACGCATTGGCATAATCCGGTCATTATATTACTTTTTAATTGGAAATATAGCGCATTTATTGTTATTTGAAGTAAAATAGCAAAATAAATACCAGAGGATAATATAGTGAATATGCAGGAAATTTTTACCCGGTTGAATTTTACCGACAGCGATCTTGACGGCGGCAGCTTAAAAGTCCACAGCCCCCGTGACGGCGCCCTGATTGCATCTGTCCACATGGACAGCGAAGAAATGGTGCGGTCTAAAATCGCCGCTTCTGTCACCGCCTTCAGGGACTGGCGACAAGTGCCGGGGCCACGGCGCGGTGAACTGGTGCGGCTGCTGGGTGAAATTCTGCGGCAAAATAAGGAAGCCCTTGGCTCACTGGTCGCGCTGGAATGCGGCAAGATTTATCAGGAGGGCCTGGGCGAAGTTCAGGAAATGATCGACATCTGCGACTTTGCCGTCGGCCTCAGCCGCCAGCTTTACGGCCTGACCATTGCCTCCGAGAGGCCCGGCCACAAGATGCGCGAATACTGGCAGCCCATTGGCCCCATCGGCATCATATCCGCCTTTAATTTTCCTGTGGCTGTCTGGGCGTGGAATGCGGCACTGGCGCTGGTTTGCGGCGACAGCGTGATCTGGAAACCTTCGGAAAAGACCCCCCTGACCGCCATTGCCTGTCAGAAATTATTCCTTGAGGCCTGCGGACGGTTCGGCGATGATGTCCCGGAAAACCTGAGCCAGATACTGATCGGTGAGCGCGACATTGGGGAAGTTATGGTCGAGGACAGGCGTATCCCGGTTATCAGTGCCACCGGCAGCTGTGCCATGGGCCGCATTGTGGGACCAAAAGTGGCGGCGCGCTTTGGCCGCAGCCTGCTGGAGCTTGGCGGTAATAACGCCATCATCGTCGCTCCCTCGGCCGACCTTGACCTTGCCTTTCAGGGCATTCTGTTTGGCGCTGTCGGCACCTGTGGTCAGCGCTGCACCTCCACACGGC
>NVTJ01000175.1 GCA_002401545.1 Alphaproteobacteria bacterium | reverse complement strand
GGCTGCTTATCCGAGCATTTAGCGAGGCAAGGCCGACTGGCCGCCCGAGCTAATGCGAGGAGGGGGAGTGCGCGAGCACGGGGGAGTTATCCCCCATCAGATAAAAATGCGCAATTCTTATGGAGCAGGCGCCTGACCAAAATCAGTGTGGGAAATTGTGTCGTAGGATTCTTCTATCCTTTGCCTCAAAGTAGGGTTTTCATTCAAAAGACGATGGAATTCACGGGCATCCAGTATGAAAAAATGGCATCTTGTTGCTGTAATATAATTGGATTTATATTCTTTCTTCTCCATCAGCGATTTTGCCCCGAAAAAACCGCCTTCTTCAAGGATTGTCCGGCTTTCCTCATTCTTTCGCGCAACCTGACCCGATACGATCAGATACATCCTGTCGGCCAGTTGCCCCTTCACCGCCATAAGGCTGTTTTTTTCCACCACGCTTGACCGTAAATATTTGGCTATTGTCCTTATCAGATTGGCATCCAGCCCCTTAAACAGGGGCACATTGGCCACCAGGCCCCAGCGAATGACAAAATCCCGTTGATGTATTTCATTGGCAAAACCCGATGCAATAATTCCGATGGGCAAAGCATACATGCAAACCCCGAAAATCATCACCACACCGCCAAAAAGACGTCCGGCCCAGGTGAGCGGCACAATATCACCGTAACCAACCGTGGTCAATGTGGCCAGCGCCCACCATAAAGCGTGAGGAATGGTGCCAAAGGCTTCGGGCTGAATATGACGTTCCAGATAATACATGATGGTCGCGGCAAAGGACGACAACCCCAGCATAATGATCAGGGTGGCGATCAAGGCCCGCCGCTCGGAATAGAGGACACTGCCCAGAGAGGCCAGAGCCGGGGAATAACGCATCAGCTTGAACAGGCGCAACAGGCGGAAAATCCTCAGTAGTCTTAAATCAATACCAAAGGCAAATAACAGCGACGGGGCGATGGCAAAAAAATCAACCAGCATTAGCGGTGAAGTGATAAAACGAAGGCGGAATCCCGCCTTGCCTTTTGCATCAGGGTCCGGTCTATATTCCACAGACACCCAGATACGAAACATATATTCCACACAGAATATAAACAGGGAAAAGGTCTCAAAGACTATGAACTCCCTGTAATATTGCCGGGCAATCACGGGTACCGTTTCCAGCGATACCGCAACAACATTCAGAATGATCAGGCAAACCATAAAGCCATCAAACAGGCCTGCGGCACGGTTGCCGCTCAGACCCATTTCAATCACTTCAAATAATTGACGACGATGTGTTTTCTGCATCGATTTCCCTCAATTCATAACTCCTCCAGAACGTTTTCTATGGCGAGAATTGCCTGATCTGCCTGTGCGCCGTCCGGGCCACCGGCCTGCGCCATATCAGGTCGACCCCCACCGCCCTTGCCGCCAACAGCACCGGCACCGGCCCGGACCAGATCAACCGCATTGATGGTATCCTTCAGATCATCAGTTACCGCCACCAGCACCCCGGCCTTGCCGTCATTAACCGCAATCAGGGCAATGACGCCTGAGCCAATCTGTGCCTTGGCCTCATCGGCAATTCCGCGCAGGTCTTTGGGCTGCACCCCATCAAGAATGCGTCCGATAAATTTTATTTTACCGATAGTTTTAACCTCAGAGCCGCCACCGGTACCGCCGCCCATGGCTATTTTCTTGCGCAGTTCTGTGATCTCTTTTTCTGCTGTCTTGCGATCTTCCAGCAGAGAGGACAGCCGACCGGTCAATTGCCCCGGTGTGCTTTTCAGAAGTGCCACAGCCTCATTGAGGTAAAGTTCCTGCTGGCGGTTGTAATTCGTAGCGGCTTCTGCCGTTACGGCTTCAATCCGGCGGACCCCCGCCGCTACGGCACTTTCTGCAATGATTTTGAAAGTGCCAATGTCACCGGTTCTAATCACATGGGTGCCGCCGCAAAGTTCTACCGAATATTTCTCTGACCCCATTGAAACCACCCGGACCTCGTCACCGTATTTTTCCCCGAACAGAGCCATCGCACCGGACTCCACGGCCTCATCCGGGGTCATTAATTGTGTGGTCACTTCGCTATTCTGGCGAATGATTTCATTGACATTTTTTTCAATGGCTGTTTTTTCATCGCTTGTCAGGGCCTTGTTATGACTGAAATCAAACCGCAGACGGTCCGATGCCACCATGGAGCCTTTCTGGGTCACATGGTCGCCCAATTGCTTGCGAAGTGCCGCATGAAGAATATGGGTAACGGAGTGATTGGCCCGTATCCGGTCCCTGTTATCAGAGTCCACATTCATGAGCAAAATATCACCGGCCGTCACTTCGCCCCTGATTATTTTAGCGTGATGGACATGCAGCTTGCCCAGTTTCTTCGATGTATCAGAAATTTCGATTTCAGCACCACTGACAGATTTCAGCATACCGATATCGCCCATCTGACCACCGGATTCCCCGTAAAAAGGTGTCTGGTTGAACAGCAGGAAAACCTCATCACCACTTGCCGCTTTATCTGTTGTGCGGTCCTCCCTGATAATCTGAAGAAGCGTGCCCTCGGATTGCGTTGTGCCATAGCCAACGAATTCTGTCGCGCCATATTCTTCCAGAGCATCAAACCAGATTTCCTCCGTCGCCTCACTGCCAGAGCCTTTCCATGCGACGCGGGCCTCGGCCTTCTGTATTTCCATGGAAACCCGGAAACCTTCCTCATCGACGGACAAATTCCGGGTACGCAGCACATCCTGGGTCAAATCAAGGGGAAAGCCGTAAGTATCATACAGCTTGAAAGCCACATCCCCGGCAAGAATACCACTTTCAGGTAATTGCCGGACCTCATCATCCAAAAGTTTGAGGCCTCGCTCCAGCGTTTTTTTGAACCGCAGTTCTTCCAGCCTCAGGGTTTCCGTGATCAGGGCCTCTGCCCGCCTAAGCTCGGGGAAGGCCTGAGCCATTTCCTGCAGCAGGGTCGGGACCAGCTTATACATCAGCGGTTCCCGGCAGCCCAGAAGATGCGCGTGGCGCATACCCCGCCGCATAATCCGCCGCAGCACATAACCGCGGCCTTCATTAGAGGGCAGAACCCCGTCAGCAATGAGAAAACAGGAAGAGCGCAGATGATCGGCGATCACCCGATGGGAAATATTTTTATCGCCATAAGCTTCAACGCCGCTGAATTGCGCCGAAGCTTCGATCAGATGGCGAAACAGGTCAATTTCATAATTATCATGGGTGCCCTGAAGGACGGCCACCATACGTTCCAGGCCCATACCCGTATCTATGCACGGCTTTGGCAGGTCTGTGCGGTGGCCATTATCCTGTTGATCATACTGCATGAAAACCAGATTCCAGATCTCCACAAACCTGTCGCCGTCCTCATCCGGACTACCCGGCGGCCCCCCCGCAATATCATCCCCATGATCATAAAAAATTTCGGAACAGGGGCCGCAGGGTCCGGTATCGCCCATGGACCAGAAATTATCAGAAGTTGCTATGCGGATAATCTGCGCCTCAGGCAGGCCGGATATTTTCTTCCACAGAACATATGCCTCATCATCTTCATGGTAAACCGTGACCACAAGGCGGGACGGATCAAGGCCATATTCTTTCGTCAGCAGAGTCCAGGCATGATATATGGCCTTTTCCTTGAAATAATCTCCGAAGGAAAAATTTCCCAGCATTTCAAAAAAAGTATGATGGCGCGCGGTATAGCCCACATTATCCAGATCATTATGCTTGCCCCCGGCCCGAACGCATTTCTGGCTGGAGACCGCGCACTTGTAAGGGCGGGTTTCGGCCCCGGTGAAAACATTTTTGAACGGCACCATCCCGGCATTGGTAAACATCAGGGTAGGGTCATTCTGCGGCACCAACGGCCCACTGGCCACGACCTCATGACCCTGCCTGGCAAAATAATCCAGAAACATCTTCCGGACTTCATTGGTGCCCTTCATCAAAATATACCTTCTTCTATAATCATAAGTTATCTATAGAGTTTTAGCGTTTGCACAAGTCCCTGTCTATACTCAGGGCAAAAAAAATGGACACCTCGCAGGGCGTCCAGCAGTCAGGGTTGGGAACTTGTGGTCAGCTGTCATCACCATCATCAGAAGGGCGGCTCATACCATCTTTCAGCATCGCCTTGTCAAGAATACCCTTGCTTTTGCGGATCTGATGTTCCAACTGCGTTGCAAGGTCCGGGTTGTCCTTGAGGAACCGTTTGGCATTTTCACGGCCCTGACCGATGCGTTGGCTGTCATATGAATACCATGAGCCTGATTTTTCCACCACACCGGCTTTCACACCAAGATCAATCAATTCGCCGTTCTTGGAAATGCCTTCGCCGTACATAATGTCAAATTCAACCATCTTGAAAGGCGGGGCAACCTTGTTTTTCACCACTTTCACCCGGGTCTGGTTGCCAACAATCTCCTCTTTCTCCTTGATGGCGCCAATGCGGCGGATATCCAGACGAACAGAGGCATAGAATTTCAGGGCATTACCGCCGGAGGTCACTTCGGGGCTGCCATACATCACGCCAATCTTCATGCGAATCTGGTTGATGAACACCACCATACATTTGGATTTGGCAATGGAGCTGGTCAACTTGCGCAGGGCTTGTGACATCAGCCGTGCCTGAAGCCCTACATGGGTATCACCCATTTCCCCTTCAAGTTCCGCCCGGGGCACCAACGCGGCCACACTGTCGATGACCAATATCTCCACCGCACCGGAGCGCACCAGGGTATCGGCAATTTCAAGCGCCTGCTCACCGGTATCGGGCTGGGAGATCAGCAGATTATCAATATCGACACCAAGAGCCTTGGCATATATGGGGTCCAGCGCATGTTCCGCATCGACAAAGGCCGCAATCCCGCCCTGTTTTTGCACCTCAGCCACCACATGAAGCGCCAGCGTGGTTTTACCAGAACTTTCCGGGCCATAAATCTCGACCACCCGCCCCCTAGGCAAACCACCAATGCCGAGAGCAATATCAAGCCCCAAAGAACCGGTAGACACGGCTTCCACCTCAAGAGCGTTGCCGGCGCCGAGCTTCATAATTGATCCCTTGCCGAAAGCTCTTTCAATCTGGCTTAACGCGGCATCCAGTGCCTTTTGCTTATCCATATTTCCCCGTTCCACTATTTTTAATTGTGCCGATGACATTGTCTGTCTCCTCTGTATCTCATAGCCAGTTGAAAGTATCAATCACAGACAAATGTACACATTTTGTTCTATTTAGCAAGAACATTTTTAACTATACTCATTCTACTCCAAAACCCGAAAATTCTGGAATGATATTATTCGGAAATTATCTGTGACTGTATCGCGGAATTTAGGCCATTCCTTTGGCA
>NVTJ01000174.1 GCA_002401545.1 Alphaproteobacteria bacterium | reverse complement strand
TTGCTCCATAGCCCGGCGGTCCGCCTCATCCAGGGACCGGCCAATGCTGCTGCCAATGGCCGCCCCGGCCAGGGCCCCTGCCGCCACGGCAAAGAAATGGGTCGTGCCGTCGCCATTATCACCAATGGCAGAGCCCACTGCTGCGCCACCAATGGCGCCGAGCAATGTTCCGAATCCCTGCTTTGATCCCGGTTCACATGCGGTGAGTGTCAATAGGCCTGCCAAAATAAGGGCTGTTTTTGTTTTTCTCATAATCATTCCCTGTTCTCTTGTTATAAAAACAGAATAGAACAGGACAGCTGAACCGCCCATGAATGAAGGGTTCAGTTATGGAAATAATTCTAGGATGTTGCCGCAGGCAGGGAAAGTCGGGCCAAAAGTCCGTGGGGCTCATTATCCAGAAGACTGATTTTCCCGCCATATAACCCCGACAGATCTTTTACAATGGACAGCCCAAGGCCCGTACCGGGCGTATTTTCATCCAGACGTTCCCCGCGCATAAAAACACTGTCCCGGGCCTTTTTATCAATACCCGGGCCATCATCCGCCACCTGAATCATAATTTTTTCCCCCTGCCGCTCACATAAAATCGTCACTCTGCTGTCTGACCATTTCGCGGCATTTTCAATCAGATTGCCCACCATTTCCTCCAGATCCTGCCGTTCGCCCCGGAAAAATAACGGCGATTTCTGATCACTGTCCCGCATGATAAACTGCTTGTCTTTGTGGATTTTGCTCATAAGGCGGCAAAAATCCTTTAACACCGGTAAAATCTCTGTGCGGCTGGTGATGATTTTGCTGCTGGCGGCCACCCGTGCCCGGCGCAGATAATGCTCCACCTGCCGCCGCATCATCTCCGACTGCTTTGCCACCACATCAGACAATTGTCCCTGATGCAACTCCGACTCATTTAACAACACCGCCAATGGCGTTTTCAGCGCATGAGCCAGATTTCCCACCTGGGTGCGGGAACGTTCAACAATCTGGTTATTATGATCCAGAAGCGCATTCATTTCATCGGCAAGGGGTTGTATTTCTGTGGGGAAATCTCCCGGCAGATGGGCGTCTGCCCCGGTGCGGATTCTGGACAGGGAACGGCGGATATTGCGCAATGGTTTCAGGCCCAGATAAACCTGAAGAAACGACGCCACGATCAGCCCTAAACCAAGGGCGCTGAGGGAATAAATCAGAATATTATCAAAACGGTCAAGCTGTTCCCTGATTTCCGTCCGGTCGATGGCGACGCTAAAACGAAAAACAGTTGCATTTCCGGGAATGATAATATCTCTTTCCACCAGTCTGAGCTTTTGGTTTTCCGGCCCGGCAACGATGCCATAGCGGGTCTGATAAGCTGAGGCATCATAATCAGGCTCCAGACTTTGATCCCACAGGGATCTTGATCTGAGAGGTTCTTTCTCCGGCGTCGAAACCTGCCAGTACCAGCCGGAATAGGGCTGCTCAAATCTTGAATCAGCCATTGCCCGGTAAAAACTGATCTGGCCCTCAGCATCACTGTCGCTGATGCCGATCAGATTTTCCAGTAAACCATTCAACCGCTCATCAAAATTATTTTCAATGGTTTCCTTAAAAGTGAGTGACAGAAGATAGCCGCCAAACATCAGGGCAAAAAGCGTCCAAACAGCAGAGTATGACATCAGTCGAAACCATAACGACCTGTTACCCTTAGGTATTTTGTTCTTTTGACTCGACAAGCTGATATCCCAAACCCCGAATTGTATTTATAATATTGACCCCGAGTTTTTTCCTTACCCGGGTGACAAAAACCTCAATGGTATTTGAATCACGGTCAAAATCCTGATCATAGATATGTTCGGTCAATTCTGTCCGGGAAATAATTTTTTCAGGATGATGCATCAGATAGGCCAGAAGCTTATATTCCTGTGCCGTCAGGCGAATGGGCGTGCCATCCACTGTCACCTTGCTGCTATTGGTATTCAGGGTTACCGTGCCACAATGAAGTTCCGGAGACGCCTGCCCGGCAGAACGTCTGATCAAGGCCCGCACCCGTGCCAGAACTTCTTCAATCTTGAAGGGTTTCGTCACATAATCATCGGCTCCGGCGTCAAGCCCGGCCACCTTTTCGGACCAGCCATCCCGTGCCGTCAATATCAGGACAGGGGTTAATATCCCTGCCTGCCGCCATTTGGTCAGCACGCTGATCCCATCCATTATGGGCAGTCCCAGATCAAGGACAATCGCATCATAGCTTTCCGTTTCCCCCAGAAAATGGCCATCCTCGCCGTCTGCGGAGACATCAACCGCATAACCATCCCCCTCCAGTATGGTTTTCATCTGACGGGACAGGTCAGGGTCATCTTCAACAAGTAGCAAGCGCATTATTTATTCCCTTTCACGCCAACGATTCTGGCATTAGACGCATTTATTTTAAGTACCAGCAATTTGCCATCTTTTCTGAGGACCTTGACCTTGTAAATATAGGGCCTGGTTCTGGAAATAGGTTCGATTAATCTCACATCTACAATCTTTCCCGGGTATTTTTTCTGTATCTTCCTGCGGATCACAGACAAAGATACAATTCGCCCTGATTTCAAGGCATCCCGCGCCGTATTTTGACGATAATACTGCTTCTTGGCGGAGGGCCGCACCAGACTGTCATGTGTTGTCGGGCGTTTTTTCTGGAAAGCATACTGATTCCCATGAACCGTTTTACCCTGTTGTGCCGCAATGGCAAAAGTCCCCGTTGCCATCAGCAACAGCCCCATAAAACCACAGATAAAAATCTTGTAATATCGCATCATGATATAAACTTAACTCATCCCTGCTGAATAGAAGATGAATATTGCTGTAAATTACTTTTCAGCAACGCCAAGCCTCTCCTGTATCACGCTATTGGTTGTGGTATATCCACCGGCCATTTTCCGATCAGGAAAGGCATATTTAAAGGCGGCGCGGGCCATAACCGCAGCCTCATAAAATCCGGTCAGGATTAATTTTATCTTGCCCGGATAAGTACAGACATCACCGATGGCATAAATACCCCTCTGCGTTGTTTCAAAGGTTTCATGATTAACCTCCACATGCTTTTTATCCAGATTAAGCCCCCAGTCCGCAATGGGACCCAACTTGACCTTCAGGCCCATGAAGGGCAGCATCACATCACATTCAATATTTATCACGTCGCCTTTCAAAGTTGTAATCTCCACATCTGAAAGCTGGCCATCCTTGCCCATCAGATCCGTGACATTACCATATTGTACATCCAGTGCCTTGCCCTGTGCCAGTTTAAGCACCTGTTGCACGGTATCATAAGCGCCGCGAAATTCTTCCCGCCGATGCACCAGCGTGACTTTTTCCGCAAGGGGAGACAGGTTAATTGCCCAGTCAAGAGCCGAATCCCCGCCCCCCACAATAACAAGTTTCCTATCCCGGTATTTCTCCATTTTGTGAACCGCGTAATCAAAGGATTTTTCCTCAAATTCCGCCCGTTTTTTAAAAGGCGGTTTTTTGGGAACAAAGCTGCCCGCTCCCACCGCGACCACGATAATCGGGGCCTCAACAATAATCCCCCGGGTGGTGACAACCCGCCAATTGCCATTATCCTGTTTTTCAAGGGCCTCGGCCTGCTGACCAAGATGAAAGGTCGGGTCAAACGGGCTTGCCTGTATCATCAAATCATCTACCAGCTGCGCACCGGTTACTGTCGGGCGGGAGGGAATATCATAAATGGGTTTTTCAGGATAAAGTTCGATACATTGTCCCCCCGGACGATCCAGATTATCAATCAGATGACATTTCAGCCCCAGCAGACCGGCCTCGAAAACAGCAAAAAGGCCCACCGGGCCTGTTCCTATAATAATCATGTCTGTGGTGACTGGTTTTTGCATCATATCCCATATTCCATTTTTTTATAAAAAATATATAGTAAGATAACCTGAATAAATACCCATTTACAAAAACATGTAACCATTAGTAGATATGAAGATGCAATCAAAAAAAATAAAAAAAATGATTCTCCAGTCCACGGGCCTTTTTTTTCTGGCCGTTGTGTTGTTTTCTGGCCTCCCTTACACGGGGCAGGCCAAAACCTGGCTGGTCGGCCCTGAGTTTCTCATCAAAAAGCCCAGTACGGCCATAAAGCGCGCTAAAAATGGCGATGTCATAAAAATTGTTGCCGGCATTTATGAAAATGACTATAGCGTTATCAATCAGGATAATCTGATACTGGAAGGGATGAATGGTTTTGCTCACCTGAAATCAACGGGCCGTATACCGGGCGGCAAGGCCATTTGGGTCATCAATGGGAAAAACATCTCAATCCGTAACATTGAATTCTCCGGTGCACATGTTCCCGATAAAAATGGTGCCGGCATTCGACTCCAGAGGGGTTCTCTGACGCTGGATAATTGCTATTTTCATGGCAATGAAATGGGAATTCTAACCGGAAATAATCCGGACATCAGTTTGTTCATAGAAAATTCTGAATTTAGCTGGAACAGACAGGATTACGCTGTCACCGGAAAATTATCCCATAATATTTATGTGGGGACAATTTCTGTCTTTGTTATGGAGAATTCTGTCTCTCGCGGGGCAAAATATGGTCATACAATTAAAAGCCGCGCCTGGAATACCATCATAAGAAACAACAGGGTTTATGATGAAGGTGAAATTTCGGCCAGCTATCTCATTGACATACCAAACGGTGGCAATGCCCTTATCGAAAATAACTATCTCTATAAAAACAAAGGCGCCCAGAATAATTCATTGATCAGCTATGGTACAGAAGGTATGAGATATGAGGAAAATTCCCTGACCATAAGATTCAATACCGCTGTTAATGAAGAGGGCAAGGCAAATCTGTTGAATAACCGTTCGACTGTGGCTGCTCTTCTCCTTGATAATAAATTAACCCGAATAAAATCTGACCAGAATAACAAAGGCAGCTTCTGGAACCGGGTAAAACAAAAACTTCGCAATATATTAAGGCCGGTTGACAAGCAAGATGAGGAAAGAAAGTGAAAAATCTCTTTATTTTGACTAACTGTGCCATCATTTATGGTTCATTATTTCCTTTCATATTCTCTTTCAGCGATGGCCTGACAGAACGTTGGGACATATTATATAACAGCTTCTCCCCCTTCACTTCCCTCGGTGACATTCTAGGTAATATTATTTTATTTATCCCTTTTGGCTATTTTGGTATTGCATGTCTGACGACTTCCCGCCCGGATAAGTCGCCCTATGCAAAAGTTGTTATTTCCGGTTTCTTCCTGGCTCTCATCATTCAGTTGATACAGGTCTATATCCCTTCCCGCTCTCCCGCAATTGCGGATGTTTACTGGAATATGGCTGGTATTGTTATGGGACTTGGGCTCATCAAACTGA
>NVTJ01000173.1 GCA_002401545.1 Alphaproteobacteria bacterium | reverse complement strand
CATACGCAGGCGGCCACCACCCAGCGTTATGCACACCTTGCCAATGACCCGGTGCAACACGCGGCCAACACCATTGGCCAGACCATAGCGGCAGCGCTGGACGGCCATAAAGGGGCAAAAATTATATCACTAAGGGAGTCCAAATAACCCATGACTGACAGGGCAGATAACCCAGAGCAAGAACCTTTTGGCGGCAAGCGGCATGACCTGCTTCCGTTCACAATGAAGCGGGAAGTCTTGCCTGATGTTGAGACCATTCCTTTTTTTGAAACTCTGGTATGGCTGGCTTGGGGCAAATATGCGCCTTTTGGTAATTCTCGCCCACGGGATAAAGCGTGGCTAAGAGCAATGTCTAATGGCCGTGCTGCATGGCTAAAGAACAATCGGGGAAAAGCACTCTATGGCCTTTCTGAAAATGAATTAGTGCTTATCAAATTGTTTTTTAAAAAACGTCATGAGCTTGCACGGAAGCAAAAAGAGGAAATGCATGAATTGATTTTCAATAAGAAAATTGAGCGCCTTTGCAAAGAGAGAATGGGGCAGGTTGCCGATGCTCTGATGGATGCTGCCATGCAAGGACGAGTGCAAATGTCTGGCAAAAAAAAAATGCAAGATGATGAGCACCAGATCATTCCTGCAGAGTGGTTGCGTGCAGCACCCCCGAAAACATTTAATCTAATACGGGCAACAATCGAACCCGATTATGAAGCACTGGAATTTTCAGATTATTCAAATGTACGTGATTGTGAAGATGACGGCCTAGACTCGCCATTTAGAAGGCAAGATATAGAGGTGCGAGTTGCCGACCTTCGCAGGGAGTTTTTGACCCCAGTTAGGAGTAGAAACCCCCGAACTGTAGACACTCCTGCCGTTGAGAATGAGCTTTTAGAATGGGTCAAAGGCGAAAAAGAAAAGCTAGGCTCACCGCCAACAAAAAATGATTGTTTTGCATGGGGCAATAGAAGAGTTCCGGGCGTCAGCCAGAAGACTATAAAAAAATACCGGCGGGGTTTGCCTGGAAATATGAAGCTAACATCAGGACAGAAGCCAAAACGAAACGGGTTATAGATATTAAAAAACCCGTTTGACCCTTTTGACGACCCGTTTCGCCGTTGTCAGATTCATTCCCGACATGCTCTTGCAATTCCGCTGGGCCTGTTGGGAGCTCCATAATGAGCAACACACCCATTAACGAATATATTGACACCAATCAGCTCGCTGAGCGGACATCCATTGCAGTAAGTACTTGGACCAAGCATAGACTCCGTGGGTCGGGGCCTGCCTTCAAGAAAGTCGGGCGGCGGTGCATCTATGACTGGCAAGAAGTGGTGAAATGGTTGGATGGCCAAACCCGCCTAAGCACCAGTGACGCGCCATGAGAGAGCAAAGAAAAACCCCGGCAAAAGGTTTGGACGCCGTGCCGGGGCTTCAAATTTTCATCCCCTTTGCAAAGGAATGCATGATGCATTTTATACGCTACCTAAAATCCAAGGGCAACCACCCTCGCCTAATCTTAAAGTTAAACGGTATTTGGGGAGGCGAACATGCGTAAACGCGCTTATCCCATAGTCAGCTTTTGCCTTGCGGCCAATGACAACACGCCCGTCACGGTTCGCGGGCGCAATGCCGAAACCCTGCTCAAACTTATTGAGCGTGGCACACAGGGCCTCACCGCCTATGACTTTGCAGGCGGGCCACCCTACCGGCTGGGGGCCTATATCGCCTATCTGCGCGCTCTTGGCCTCAGCATTGAGACCCTGCGCGAGGCACACGATTGTGGCTGGCACGCGCGCTATGTGTTGCACACACCGGTTACAGTGTCCAAAGTGCAGGAGGCCGCCAATGACCGATAAATTACCTTTTGTAATTGCCCATTGGCACCGTTCAGCCCGCGAAGCGGTTTTTGTCAAGTTGACGGAGTTCAATGGTACGCCGCTGATCGAGGTGCGTAATTATTGGCAGGATGTTGACCTAAGCTGGCGGGCGACGCGCAAGGGCCTCTCTTTGGGCATGAAGCACCTCCCCAGGCTGGCAGGTGCATTGACCCAAGCCGAGGCCAAGGCACGCGCCCTGGGCTTGCTGGACGGCTAGGAGGCCGCTGGGGTGCGGCTCTAAATGGGCTGTACCACACGGCGTGCAATCGTGGTAAAATCATACAAATACAGAGACCGGCCTCATGCCCGCGTATATGAGGAATGGCTACAATTACCGGCTTGGCGACATACCAGCGTTTATGCCCATGAACTACTGGTGCGAACTTTAGCGTCGTACAGGCAAAGAAACGGTAACAATTTTGAATGGTCAGCTCGCAAGGCCGCCATTGCGATTGGCTGCTCCCGCCCAAAAGCCGCCGAGGCCATTAAAGAACTTGTTACGTGCGGCTGGTTCAAGGTTGAGCGTACGGGGCGGACAACCGGGCCCAGAGCGACGCGGGCGGGGGTGTATTCGCTGACCATGTACGGGACAGAAGCCAGCGCCACCCCGACTAAAGATTATGAAAAATGGAAACCCGTGGTGTGATAATGTACCACCAACGGGCATGAACCAAGCCACCAAGGGCCAATAATCAAACCACTAAAGAGGCCTGAACCCACCCCATAAGTTGACTACAGCGTATATAAATAAGGGAAGTGGGCACGGTCCACTCTTTTCAAAAAGTTGTGGGAGGCAGTTATTATATATAGATGGGGGACATTCTCACGCTAGCCCGTTTCGGCTTGGTGGGGCATTTAAGGTGTTCAAAGCACGCTGAAATTTATCATTCTGCTTTCACGTTGTGACAAGGCAATAAAAATGAGTGCTGGCTAGGGCTAAAAAACAAAACCATTTTTGACACACTTCGCGCGCGCGTATAAAAGTGAGTTCTGAATATTTATGCATTATAACAATGTGTTAATATAGATTATGGAATAAGTTTGAAGTTTTCAAAATCGGTAAAAACTATCAAATTTAAAATTACCAAACCTGCGGGGTTGCATGGAAAATGGTTGGTGCAGAATGCACGGCGGGCGTCAACAGGGGCACCCAAGGGCAACCGCAATGTGTGGAAGCATGGTGCCTTACTCGCAAGCTGTAAAGGCGATGGCCAAACGACTGGAGGCGTTGTGATTTGCCCCTAGATTTGTAGACTCTTCGCGCGGGCTATATGTAGCAAGGATACTTACATGTCCGTACTGAGATACACCACAGAAAAAGCATATTTATTATAGATTTACGCCCATGAGCGGTTAGCATGTTTTTAGTTATTGCCAATTCTGAGCAAGTGCTTCTGCAAGTGGTTCAAAAACCGGCTTAACAGTTGAACAGGGCCCGTCAGAGCCTTTCTGTTTCAACACGAGAACAACTTGATTTGTGTATATGTCAGTAAGCATTAGAGTGAAGTGATGGATGTTAAAATCTGTAAACGCACAAGTCATGCCACTATGTTGTGTTTGCAACGTAATGCCCCACCGGGCTGTGGCTTCATTATATTTTACAACACGACTTGAGCCTTGAAGTTCCGTTATTTCCTGCCGAGATAGCATTGGTTTTATCAAAAAACCGTTCTCTGCTAATGCGACGCTCATATCTGCTATATAGGGTGTAGGTGTCAAAAACGTAACAATACGTGGTCCTTTATCAGTATTTATTAGACTATTGGCTGTTACTGGGCTGCTCGTAATCATAACGCAATTGGTCAACATTGCAGTGACGACCACTAACAGTAACGTCCTTATCACTCTCATTTCACACTCCACCAAGGGTATCACCCACTATTACACAGAATTTGGATTGTAGGGATTTTTGTCCAAATTTCCCAGATATTGCCCAGCCACCGGATCATATAGTTTTACAGACCGTGCATAAGAGACGCTCTATAATAAAAACGAGACGCCCAGCGTTAAAAGTGCACGAAAAATTATGGCCATTGCATCCTCCAAGGCTGCTTAAAAGGCCTGCGGTAAGTATCAGAAAGTTTAATTACCTACAAGTTTGGCCGAGTATTAGCAGAATATAGCGCTTTTATGTAAAGCGTTTTATGGTTTGGAGAAGGCTATTGGTTCTTATGTATCTCAAACCATTTTCTGGCACGGGCCTGTGCCTTGGATATGTCGGCGGGCGTCATTTTTGCGGCGATAACATCGCGGTTATTGATAGCGTCTTGATTGCCTTGGGTCGCCGCCAGATTAAACCATAAGTGGGCTTCCACATAGTCCTGTGGCACACCATGGCCGTTGGTATACATGACCCCCAGATTGAACTGGGCAATGGCAACGCCTTGCTCAGCAGCTTTTCTGTACCACTTCACAGCCTTGGCATAATCCTGCGGCACGCCCTGACCATTATCATACATGACGCCCAGATTGCTTTGGGCGCTGGCATCGCCCTGGACGGCGGCCTGGCGAAACCATTTGACGGCCTCAGCATAACCCTGCGTCATGCCCTGACCATTGCCATACATGATTCCCAGACTGTTCTGGGCGCTGGCATCACCCTGCTCAGCAACAAAGCGAATCCACCTAATGGCCGCTGCATTCGAGCCATCTTGATAATGCGCCAGTGCAAACTCATTTGCGAACTCAGCTTTTGCTTTGGCTTGTTTATATAATTCTGAAGCTTTGGCTGTATTTTTCGGAACTCCAAAACCATAAAAGTAGTGATAGGCCAGTCTGTATTTTGCTGTCACGGAACCTTGTTTGACGGCCTTGCGATACCAGCTGACGGCTTTGGCGTAGTCCTGCGCCACGCCTTGGCTGTTGTCATACAACATTCCCAGATTGAGTTGGGCGTATTGGTTGCCTTGTTTGGCAGAGAGTTGGAACCATTTGAACGCTGCTGCCAAATCCTTTGGCGGTCCGTCACTGCCATCGCGATAAGCTATCCCCATTTTGAGCTGCGCTTCAGAATCCCCCTGATTGGCTATACAGCGCTGGTATTGTAGCCAAGCGTTTTTGGGTAAGGCATTCAATTCAGCTAAACTTGTTACACCGTCGAGCGGGTCTTTACCGCAGTTTTGCGCAATTGCTGCATTTGAACTGATGCCCATAACCAGCAAAGCCAATGAAGCGCCTGCAATTCGCAACATTTGCTGCACTCCCGCCTTTTCCCAATGCAGGCACATTACCGGAAATGCCAATGTTCGTAAACTAAGGGGGGGTGGTCATGAGCCGTTTATTATACATCTGCGTATTACGCGCACCAAACGCGCCACATTGGTTGCACAGTGGTAGCATTGCAGAAACAGAAATATATAAAAAATACCTAAAACATTGAAATAATGGTGATCCCGGCGCGATTCGAACGCGCGACCCCCAGATTAGGAATCTGGTGCTCTATCCAACTGAGCTACGGGACCATAGCTTCAGATTTAGCAGAGCCGTTTCTATACGGCC
>NVTJ01000013.1 GCA_002401545.1 Alphaproteobacteria bacterium | reverse complement strand
TGGAAAACGCGCTGAAAATATCAGAACTCGACCCCAGGGGACTGGAGCTGGAAATTACGGAAGGCATGGTCATCGGCGACACTGACGCCGTGGCGGCAAAGCTGGAAGTCCTGGCAAACATGGGAATTTCACTGGCCATAGACGACTTCGGGACCGGATATTCCTCTTTGGCCTATCTGAAACGCTTTCCGGTACACCAACTGAAAATCGACCGCTCCTTCATCAACGACATTGCAGAAGACCATGACGATGCCGCCATAACAGATGCAATTATCCGACTCGGGCACAGCCTGGGCCTGTCCGTGGTGGCCGAGGGCGTTGAAACCAGGGAACAAGCCAAAATTCTACGTCAGAAGGGGTGTGATGTGCTACAGGGATATTTCTTCAGCAAACCCATTCCCGTGGATGAGTTTGAACAATGGGTTATCACCCATACAAAAGAAATCAATTCCTGAAAAATATCAGAACTCAGAACCGAATCTAACCAGAATACCGGTATTATCCGGGGTCGCACTGCTGTGGTTCGGGCTGATCTGGTGCAGAATATTAAACTCCACCTGCGCGCCAAAAAGATTTGCAACCCGGTAAGCCAGCTCAAAATCAATTTCCCGGCCACCCGGCGTCAGGGCAACCTGATTGCTGACGAAAGACAAGCTGTCTGTCTCAAAATTCCTGGCCGTAACGAAGGATACCTCCGCATGTCCCCCCATCACCCTGAGCGGCTGGCTGACAGCAAAGCTCAGGCGGTCCCCCTGCTGAAACAGGGAATTTCCGGTCATACCAATGGAAAGACTCCCCGATGTCAAACTGTCGACCCCTTCCACCAGACTTAAATCCGCTGCCCGGACATTGGTCAACCCGTAAGATGCCCTGGCAAAGAAATTCACGCCTCTGGCAATATCCAGATTAAACCGGGTGTTGACAAATGTTGTTACCGCACCGGTCCCCAGTGAAACAGCCCCGTTGGACAGGCTGCCCAGAACACTGCCCTTCTCATCCATCACTCCAAGGTCAAATCCCACATTGACCGAGGATGACAGGGCATGATCCACCCGTGCCATCATAACGAATGTATCTGCCTTCAGGTCATACTGCTGCCACGTCTGCCCGCCATGGCCGAACACCAGACCCAGCCGGGTCCTTGATGTCAGTTTCTGATCAAATATCATACTCTGGCTGTCGTTGCGTCCCATAAGAGCAACAAAATCATCTTTTCCGATGGTCAGGAACTCATTCTGGTCATAGTCCCCCATGGCTTCTTTCAGGGAAAGACCCTGAGCAAAGGTTATATCCTGATCCCTACCGAGTGACAGGCCCAGTTTCATACGCAAATCACGGGAACGGTTTTTGGCATTATTCTGATGAGAGAAATAATATTCATCCACTTCCTGAAAACGCCAATCCTCTGTCCATGAAAACCTCACATGTGCGGACGGCGAAAACTGTAGCGATGACGTCCGGCTGCCCCTTCTGGACCCGATGAACGCATCAAGCCGGATTGTCTCATTGCGGCCGAAAACCCTTTGGCCAAGATCAACCCGGAAAGACCGGTCGAACCCGTCCAGAATCATACTGTCACTCAGGCTTGCGGACAGTCCGGCAAACCCGCCAAAGGCCTCGCCGCCCAACAGGGCGCTGCCCGCCAAATCCACAACAGCTGTCTCACCCGCAGGGGTTCTGACCGCAATGGATGTGGTGCCCTGGGGGCTGAAAGCCGCCGCCAGATTAACCAGACCCCGGCCATAAATCACATCTGCACCAATTTCGCCAAGATCCGTCGCGGTGGACAACAGCAATTCAGCCACCTGTTTTCCGGTTAAATTGGGAAAGGCATCAAAAAGCAACGCCGCCGCCCCGGAAATATGCGGCGTGGAAAAGGATGTACCGCTCCAGAAGAAGAAACCGCCATCTGCCCCAAGCGATAGAATACGCTCCCCCGCCGCAACCAGAAATACGTCCTTTGCCACCGCCCCTGCCCGGTGGCTGAAATCCGTAATGATAGAGGATTTGCCAACCGCACCAGCCACGATAATTTGTCCGTTGGCCCAGCCAGCCCAGGCCACTGAAGCCGAATTTTCCGGTTGGGCCACAGTGGCATCTGTGTCCTCATCCTCCCGGTTTCCTGCAGCCAGGACAATAACCATTCCCGCAGCCACAGCCCGCTTGTAGGCATTGACCAAAGTCAGGGAGTTAAAACCATCACCGCCCAGGCTGATATTAACAACCTTCACATTGCGAACCCGTGCATAATCAAGTGCTGCGGCAATATCACGATCGGAAAATGTGCATCCATCCATACTGTCGCAGCTCCCTGTAACCGCCGTATTAATAGCCATCACCTGTGCATTGAAAGCAACACCATGGGTATTTGTGTTGACTTTATTATCCGGATCACGAATGGCGGCAATAACACCGGCAACCGCTGTCCCATGACCATCCGTATCATTGAGGTCAGCCTTGTTCCCTGTGACGATATTGGTGCTGTCCACATGAATATTTGCTTCAATTTGCGGGTGATCAATATCAATGCCGGAATCTATGACAGCAACGGTTATTCCCTGACCTGTCGCCCCGTTTTCATAGGCCGTAAGGGCGTTTAACTGGGGCAGGCCATAATTATTGCGAAATTCCGAAGTATTAAAATTTATGGGTGCCGTAACAGGCGGCGGTGGCGGTGCTGTTCCCAATATAATTGTGGAGGGGCCCCGGTTAGTTGCAGACCCGCAAGAGACTAAATATATACAACCTGTCAGTGTAAAAAATAACTTCACAAAAATTCTGATCATACCTGAACCCATTCCCGATCCTGTGCCTGTCCTATTGCCATTCCTGCCACGGTTGTATTTTACATGTCACTTCCTTATTAAAGCGTAAAGATTAGCTAAAATATACAAGGATCTGTGGGCAATCATTCACCTTCAACGGGCGTCATATTATTGACATTTCGCCGATAAATAAAATCAAACAGAATTTTCCAGCTATCCGACTCAACCTTTCGCCGCCGGGCAATATGCTGCACCGTACCGTCCTTCTGCTTTTGCCAGGACAGCTCATAAATATGTCCCATAATCGGCGTTTCCGATGTCAGGACAAGCTTGTCCTCCTGAAATCCGCCCTTGATAATCTGGGAACCTGCCTGATTATCCACCCAGAACTGAACCCACTGCTCGCCGTTAAAGCTGGTCAGGCTTTTGCCATTCATCCGAAACGGCACCATAGGCGAAGAAAAATGATCATCAAGTGATACCCAGCTTTGCTGTATGGCGCATCCCTTGAGAATACGCCCCACCCGGTCATAGCCGGCAAGTTCACCGCTTTGCCGGTGATATACCATCCAGTCGCCAACCCAGAAATCCAGCGTCCTGAACATGGGGTGGGCACAGGGGACAACGACCTTTTGTTTTTCCCGGGCATGAGTTGCCACTGTCAACCCCGCCATGATACATATGAACAGTAAAATATTTTTCAATTGTTTTTCCTCCAGATCAGGTTCAGTTTAAAGCCGGAACAAATTTAACTCAACATAAGAAAAATGACAGACAAAGACCTCCATTGGCAAAATGACCGGATACCGGCCTCCAGACGTTACGGCGATATTTATTTCTCGACGATCGATGGACTTCTGGAAAGCCGCCACGTTTTCCTTGGCGGTATTAATGCGCCTGAAATATGGCAGGACAAGGACCATTTCACCCTGCTGGAAAATGGTTTTGGCACCGGGTTGAATTTTGCCATGACCTGCCATGAATGGTTAAAGACCGCGCCGCCGGGTGCCCGCCTGACCTATATTGCCACCGAAAAACATCCCCTGACGAAAAAGGATATGGACCGCACCCTGTCCTTCTGGCCGGAATTATTCAAAGAAAAACAGAATCTGCTGGCAAAATACCCGCCCGCCACGGAAGGGTTTCACAAACGGGAATTATTTGAAGGCCGTATCAAACTGCTGCTTTTATGCGGCGACAGTGCGGCCATGCTGCCACAGCTTGAAGCAAAGGTCGACGCCTTCTATCTGGACGGCTTTGCCCCAGACCGCAACCCGGATATGTGGTCAGAAAAAATCTTTTTGGAAATTGCCCGACTGGCCGCGCCCCAAGCCCGGCTTGCCACCTTTTCTGTGGCCGGAGGTGTCCAGCGCGGGCTGGCGGCGGTCGGCTTTCAAATACAGAAAGTGCCCGGCTTTGGCAGGAAGCGGGAAAATCTGCGGGGTGAATACGCTGGCCCCGCCTCATCCACATCAAAGCCGTGGTACCAGCGCCCAGCCCCTCTGGCCAAGGGCAGCCGCATCGCCATTATCGGTGGTGGTATTGCCGGATTAACTGCGGGACTGGCATTACAGAATAATGGCTACCGGGTGACCATATATGAGCGGGCCGGACAGCCGATGAATCAGGCATCGGGCAATCCCGCCGGAATTATTGACCCTGTCATCAACAATGGACAGGGGGCAGAGGCGGTTTTTTACCGGGCGGCGCTGCTTCATGCCGTCAATTATTTCCGCACCCTTGATCCTGACATTTTCCTGACACAGGGGCTGACAAAATTCAACGGTAAAGATCAGGTCCACTTCCCCGACTGCGGCGCCATATCGCCACCAAGAATAAGGGACATACTCAGGGCCAGACTCCATATCATATGCGGCGCTAATATCGCCAATATAATGGCCTGTGACAATGCCGATGCGGTCATCCTTTGCGGTGGTCCGGCAAGCCATCATTTCCCGGAAACAAATCAACTGCCCCTTGATCCGGTCAGGGGGCAGATCACATTTCTTGATGCGGACAAATATGATGATCCACCGACCCGGGTTCTCTGTGGCAAGGGTTATCTTATCCCGCCCCTTGACCTGAACGGCAGGACAATCATGATCGCGGGCGCGAGCTTTGGGCAGGGCGATCAGAATACGGATATCCGGGCGGAAGATCATCGGGAAAATCTGGAAAATGCCAAAATATTATGGCCGGGAATCGCCGACAGGACCGTAACCGGGGGCCGTTGTGCCATCCGCGCCTATAGCCCGGATCATTTGCCCCTGTGCGGCCCGGTGCCTGATTTTGTAAAATATCAGGCGGCCTACGAAATGTTAAAACACGGACCAAAGCATCAGGATTTTGTATCAGCCCCCTATCAAAAAAATCTTCACATTATATCCGGGCTTGGGGCACGGGGATTCATGTCCGCGCCCCTGCTCGGCGATATAATGTCAGCCCTGATCTGCGGCGAACCGCTTCCCGTTGCCAAAGCTGTCTATGAAAGCCTTCATCCCGCAAGGTTCCTGATCAGAAAGCTTGTCAAAGGATAATATTACCAGATTTTCACCCGCTTCTCCGGGGCGAGATAGAGTTTGTCGCCCGGTTTCACATCGAAAGCCTGATAGAATTCAGGGATATTACGCACCACACCATTGACCCGGAAACGGGCTGGGGAATGAGGGTCGGTGGCAATTTGCTGACGGGCGGCCTCTTCACGTCTTTTGCCCATGAAGGCCTGCGCCCAGCCGATGAAGATACGCTGATCCGCTGTCAGGCCGTCAATCACCGGTCCCGGTTTGCCGCCCAGAGACAGTCGGTAAGCCTTGATAGCAATGCTTAAGCCCCCCAGATCACCGATATTCTCACCGAGGGTATATTCACCATTAACATTAAGATCATCAAATACCTTAAAACCGTTATATTGTGCCACAAGAGAGCCAGTGCGTTTTTTGAACTCCGCCTTGTCCTGCTCGGTCCACCAGTCCTTAAGCGCCCCGTCCCCGTCATAGGCGCTGCCCTGATCATCAAAACCATGACCGATTTCATGACCGATCACGCCACCAATGGCACCATAATTAACCGCATCATCCGTTGACATACCAAAAAAAGGCGGCTGAAGAATGGCAGCGGGAAAAACGATCTCATTCATGGACGGATTATAATAGGCATTGACGGTCTGTGGGTTCATGTGCCATTCATAGCGCTGGATCGGCCCACCAAGCTTTGCCACCTCCCGGTCATGGACAACCTGATTGGAACGAACAATATTGCCGAACAGGTCATCGCCCTTGATGACCAGCGCGGAATAATCTTTCCAGATGTCGGGATAGCCTACCTTGGGGGTAAATTTGCCCAATTTTTCAAGTGCTTTAACCTTGGTATCTTCTCCCATCCAGTCCAGTTTCCTGATGCTGTTTTCATAGGCCTTCGACAAATTTGCCACCAGTTCCAGCATCCGTACCTTGGCTTCGGGCTGAAAATGCTGCGCAACATAAACCTTACCGATAACCTCACCCAGATTGCTGTTCACCGTACTGACCGCACGCTTCCACAGGGGCCGTTGTTTCAGAATCCCGCGCAGGGTTTTTGAATAAAACTCAAAATTCTGCTGATCCAGCTCCGCATTCATAAAGCTATCCATGCGGTTCAGGGCCATCCATTTGAAATAGATTTTCCAGACGGCCATGTCCGTGCCCGTAATAATACCGTTCAAGGCTTCAAAATAGCTGGGCTGCGCAATCACCATATCCGCGATTTCAGGCGTGCCAAAAACCGCAAAATAACCCTCCCAGTCAAAATCCGGCATCATTTTGGCAAGAGCGACCCGGTCACGCACATTATAGGTTTTCACCGCATCACGGTTATCTTCCTTCTTCCAGTGAACCGTGGCCAGGCTGGTTTCCAGCGCCATAATTGCTGCGGCTTGCTGCGCAGCATTTTCCAGGCCCGCCAGGGTGAGCATCTTTTCCACATGGGCAAGATATTTAACCCTGATGTCGACAGATTTCTCATCCTCTTTCAGGTAATATTCCCGGTCTGGCAACCCCAGGCCCGATTGGGAATTATAGACCGCATATCTGGTGGGATCCGTGGCATCCCCGTCAATGTAAAAATCAAACGGCGCCCCGAAGCCGGACCGGATTGATCTGGCAAAATATGCCCCCAGCGCCTTGTGATCCGCCAGCGCATCCACCTCGGCAAAAATAGCTGTGAGCGGTGCCGTGCCAACCTCATTCCGCTTGTCCATATCCAGATAGGAATTATACAGGTCCCCGACCTTCTGCTCATTGGAGCCCTCGACATTCTCCCTCTGCGCTGATTGCTCAATGATGGTTTTCACTGCCGCCTGGGATTTTTCAAATAACATATAAAAATTGCCGAAGCTGGCCTTGTCATCGGCAATGACATAGCTGTCCAGCCATGCCCCGTTGACATAGGCAAAAAAGTCATCGCCCGGCTTTATCGCCCTGTCCATATTTTCCGTCAACACGCCCGAGTTCAACTTCTGTACTGTCTCTTCTTCCGCAGAACAGGCACTGAGCAAAACCACAGCCGCCGCCATGCCAACAAATTTAATCCCCGTATATAGTCTCACTTTTATATCTCCTGAAATAGTAAATATTATTTTTTCTGCAGACTGTTAATCTGGGCCTGCATCGCGGCCAGCTGTGTCTTCAGGTCGGACAACTGGTCATTATCTACCCCGGTATCAGAACCCTTTTCTGCAGGTTCAGTTTCAACTGCGGCCTTATTCGCTGCGGTATGATCACCCTGTGCAGCCCCCTTGGCGGCCCCGAATGGTGAAAACATTGACATTGTTTTTTCAAAAATAACCATATTCTGTCTGGCCATTTCCTCAAACGGCTTCAGGGGTGCAGCACCAGCCGAAGAATCTGCCATACTATTACCAAGAAAGCCCCTGAATTTTTCCTGATTCTGGCTGAAGGCAGCCATACTGCTTTCCAGATAATCCGGCACAATCTTTTGCAGGCCATCACCATAAAAGGAAATCAACTGGCGCAAAAAATTTATTGGCAGAAGTGTTTCTTCCTTGCTTTCTTCCTCAAAAATAATCTGGGTCAGGACAGTATGGGTAATATCTTCACCGCTTTTGGCGTCCCTGACCACAAAGTCATCATTATCTTTAACCATCTGTGCCAGATCTTCCAGGGTCACATAGCAACTGCTGTCAGTATTATATAACCGCCGGTTGGCATATTTCTTGATGATGATCGGCTCACCTTCCTGTCGGGTTTTTTTTGCCATATCACTTTACCTTCCACTAATTTTATCCGTTTGACGTTTGCACTATCACGCGAAAATGCTGCAGAGCGCAAGAGAAAATGCTGCGCAACAATAAAAAACGGCTATTAAAGTGATTTTTTGCTTCTAATAATGCTCAGACCGGGTATATTTTTACCATGCCAAGCCAAAAAAATGCCGCCAACGAACCCACTGACCCCTCTTCCGATATAGAATCCGTCGCAGAGCGTTACCTGAATTTATGGCAGGATAATATCAGATGCTGGGCCACCGACCCGGACGCTCTGGAGAAATGGCTGGCGGATATAAATAATGTCAAGCGGTAACATAGAGAAAATCAGGACAGGCCCCCATCCGCTGGCCCTGCATGTGGCAAACAGTACACAAAGCTGGACAGGCGCGGCGGCGGCTTTCCCCCTGTTTCATCTTGGCGGAATGCAGATACACCCCTACCTGAAACAACGGGCCAACGAGCTGCGAAAAGACCTGACAGGACATGACCTTGAAAAACTGCTGATCCTGATCATGCAAAAGGCACAGACGCGCCTGTCCGACACATTGGCGGGCATCGGGGCTTATCAACATCACCCTTATCAAAGGCAAGTGCCAACTGTCCCGCTGTTCAGGCAAATCGGCAGTACGGAAATCCGGGATTACGGCACAGGGCTTACCCCTGATGCCCCGGTGGTCATTGTCGTGCCGTCGCTGGTCAATCCGGCCTATATCCTTGACCTGAAAACAGACCACAGCTTTATGCGTTTTCTGGCGAAACAGAATATTCGCCCCCTGCTGCTGGACTGGACCACGCCCGGGGATGAGGAACTGGACTTTGGTCTGGAAGATTATATTCTGCAACGGCTGATCCCCCTGATTCGCGCCGTTCACCGTCACCACAATAAAAAAATTCACCTGCTGGGCTATTGCATGGGGGGAAATTTATCCCTCGCTGCGGCGCAGATTCTGCAAAAGGAGGATATCCTTGCCAGCCTGACTCTGATGGCAACGCCGTGGGATTTTCACGCCGGTCAGCCCCCACATCTGTCCAGCCTTACGGACAGCTTTCTCAAAATGGACCCGCTAAGCCAGAACAGTCCCCAAGTACCCACAAATATCCTGCAGCTTTTCTTTTTCGGCCTGGACCCGACCCTGTCCGACCGCAAATTCCGCAAATTTTCATATCTTGATCCAAAAAGCGCCAAAGCCCGTAACTTTGTCGCCCTGGAGGATTGGGCAAATGATGGCGCGCCTCTGTCGCCAAAGGTCGCAAGAGACTGCCTGATCAACTGGTATCAGCATAACCAGACACAAAAAAACTGCTGGAACATCGCAGGACAATCCATTGATCCCGGCCGGCTCACCCTGCCCGGCCATATCATCACCCCGACTGCGGACCGCATCGTTCCTGCCGCATCGGCGAAGGCGTTACAAAAGAAATTATCCCGTTTCACCTATACCAAAGCCCGTGGCGGCCATGTCACCATGATCGCCGGGGAAAAAGCAAAAGTAACTTTATGGCATAAAATAGCTTCATACTTAAAATAATGTTTCAATATTTCATTGCAAAAAGAAACTATTGCAAAGGTTTGCGGGATATCTTATAAAAATTCAAGACTCGAAGAAAACATGAAAAACTTTAATTTGCTTTTTTATGTTGCAGTACGATAATAAGCGGCATAGCGGGACGGCGGTTTTTTCATTCAAGCGCCATTCCTGCTCTTTAAAAATAAACATTCAAGGAATCAAAGCCATGACTGAAGTTGCCATTATCGCCGCCCTTCGTACCCCGGTTGGGTCTTTCAACGGATCATTAAGCAAAGTCCCGGCCCATTATCTGGGCGAGGTTGTCATCAGGGGTTTGCTGGCGGAAACCGGCGTAGCCGCAGAAGACATCACTGAAGTCATTCTCGGCCAGGTTTTGACCGCAGGTGCCGGACAGAACCCGGCACGCCAGGCGGCGGTCAATGCGGGACTTCCCCATGAAACCACGGCCTTTGGCATTAATCAGATCTGCGGCTCCGGCCTTCGTGCGGTGGCCATGGGGTTTCAGGCCATCCAGTGCGGCGATGCGGATATTGTCATCGCCGGCGGACAGGAAAGCATGAGTCAGTCCCAACATTCCGCTTACCTGCGCAGCGGCACTAAAATGGGCTCTGCTGAATTCAAGGACACCATGATCTGGGATGCGCTGACAGATATCTTTGGCGGCACCCATATGGGCATCACCGCTGAAAATATCGCCGAACAATGGCAGATCACCCGTGAGGAACAAGACAGTTTCGCCGCCAATTCACAGAATAAAGCCGAAGCCGCACAGGCCGCCGGAAAATTCAAGGATGAGATTGTCACCGTCACCATCAAAAACCGGCGCGGCGATGTGGAGGTATCCGAAGATGAATATATCCGCAAGGGTGTCACGGCAGAGGGCCTGTCCGCCATGCGTCCCGCCTTCAAAAAAGATGGCACGGTAACCGCCGCCAATGCCAGCGGTATTAATGACGGCGCGGCCGCAGTTATGCTGATGAGCGTGGAAGAGGCCAAAAAACGCGGCCTGAACCCGCTTGCCATTATCAAATCATGGGCCACGGCGGGCGTTGACCCGTCCATCATGGGCATTGGTCCGGTCCCTGCCAGCAGGAAGGCGTTGAAGAAAGCCGGATGGACCATGGACGATGTTGATCTGATTGAAGCCAACGAAGCCTTTGCATCACAGGCCTGTGCCGTCGGCAAAGACCTTGACATTCCGGCAGACAAGCTGAACGTCAATGGCGGCGCCATTGCCATCGGTCATCCGGTTGGTGCCAGCGGTGCCCGCGTGCTGACCACATTACTGCATGAAATGAAAAGAAGGGATGTTCGGCGCGGACTCGCTACCCTGTGTATCGGCGGCGGCATGGGTGTCGCCATATGTGTTGAACGGCCCTGAAAAAGGTAAAATCCAACAACCAGAGGTAAAAATATATGTCTAAAGTCGCACTCGTCACAGGCGGTACCCGTGGTATCGGCGCTGCCATTTCCCTGAGTCTGAAAGAAGCGGGATATACTGTCGCCGCCTCTTACGCCGGTAACGATGAAGCCGCCGCAAAATTCAAAGAAGCCACTGGTATTAATGTCTATAAATGGGACGTGGGCGATTTTGATGCCTGCGCTGAGGGTGTCGCCAATGTGGTGCAGAAACTGGGCGCGGTTGACATTCTGGTCAATAATGCGGGCATCACCCGCGACACCAGCTTCGGACGCATGACAAAAGACATGTGGGACGCGGTCATGGACACCAACCTCACCTCTAACTTTAACATGTGCAAAGCCGTATATGAGGGCATGAAGTCAAATAAATATGGCCGGATCGTCTGCATCAGCTCCATCAACGGTCAAAAAGGCCAGATGGGACAGGTCAATTATTCTGCCGCCAAGGCCGGAACCATCGGCTTCGTCAAGGCATTGGCACAGGAAGGGGCACGCTATAACATTACCGCAAATGCCATCGCGCCGGGATATGTTGCCACTGAAATGGTTCTGGCCGTACCGGAAGAGATTGTCGCCAAAATCATCAAAGGCATTCCCCTGCGGCGTCTGGGTGAAGCAAAAGAGATTGCCGACGCGGTCGCTTATCTTGTCTCTGACAAGGCCAGTTTCATCACCGGTTCCACCCTGACCATCAACGGCGGCCAATATATGGTTTAAACATATCACAATATCCGCTACCCTGTCCCTGAACAAAATGTGAGAGGCGGAGTGATGTATCAGGATGTGGTTAAACTGCGCGGCTTTTACGAACAGCCCCTTGGGCGGGTCACGGCACGTCTGGTGCGCCGGCAAATCGCCGCGCTCTGGCCCGACATACGCGGTATGGATGTCATGGGGCTTGGGTTTGTAACGCCATATCTGGATGTTTACCGGGCAAGCGCCAATCATGTGATCAGCATCATGCCTGCGGCCCAGGGGGTCATCCGCTGGCCGCGACAGGGCGGCAATCCCGACAATGACGGGGCGCACCGCCACAGGGGGAACCTCACCGCCCTCGCCCATGAAGATGCCCTGCCTCTGAAAGATGCCGCCATTGACCGCATATTGATGGTTCATATTCTGGAGCATACCGAACAAAGTCGCCAATTGCTGCGCGAGGTCTGGCGCATACTGGCACCGGGCGGACGGGTGATTGTGGTGGTGCCAAACCGCCTTGGGTTCTGGGCAAGAACCGACCGCACTCCCTTTGGTCATGGCAAACCATTTTCCATCCGGCAGCTACGCGACCTGTTCGGGGATAATATGCTTACCCCGACCCGGACAGCATCGGCTCTGCATCTGCCGCCCTTCAAAAGCCGGCCACTGCTCTCCCTGATGACCACACTGGAAAATGCCGGACAGAGGTGGTGGCATAACCTTGCCGGGGCCTTAATTGTTGAGGCTGAAAAACAAATTTATGCCACCGGCCCCCGCGTTAAACACCGCGAGCGCCTGCCCCGCCCGGCCATCGCCGGTAACCTCATAGATCCCAAAAATATAAATATCAAAACAATGTGATTTAAAAATAATACAGAATATTCTAGAAATAATATATAAAACCCTATGTTTCGGCTCCAGATTTGCAGGTTATAATGATAAAAAAAATTATTGCTCTCATCCTTTTGTCTACCCTTGGCGGGGTGCTCTATTATATCGGCCAACTTAATCAGCCCTCTCAGCAGCACCGGCGGGGACCGGGCGTTGTTGCGGTTGTGGTCGCCCCGGTAATCTCAGATATTTTTACTGACACCATTGAGGCGCTGGGCACCACCAGAGCCAATGAGTCGGTCAATCTTACCGCTTCGACCACCGACAAGATTGCCAAAATCAATTTCACCGATGGCATGACCGCGACCAAAGGCCAGATTCTTGTTGAACTGGTCAGTGACGAGGAAAGAGCTGCCCTGCGCTCGGCAGAAGTCAATGCCAAACAACAAAAACGCGACCTCAAACGTATCACAGGACTGGTCAAGGCCCGCACTCTGCCCACCGCGCGGCTGGACGACCAGAAAACCCTCTATAAGAAAGCAAAAGCGGACGTGCAGGTCGCCCTGTCGCGCATCCGGGACCGACAGATTGTGGCCCCTTTTGATGGCCAGCTTGGCCTGCGTCTGGTCAGCCTTGGATCATTGGTAACGCCGGGTACGGTGATTGCCACCCTGGATGACCTGTCCCTCATCAAGCTTGACTTTACGGTGCCGGAAGGCTTTCTGGCCACCCTGAAAGTGGGGCAGAGCATCAAAGCCCTGAGTGATGCCTATCCGAAGTTTCACTTTGAGGGCATCGTGAGCAATATCGGCAGCCGGGTTGATCGGGTCTCACGCGCCATCACCGTCCGGGCGATCATTCCCAATAAGGACAGAAAGCTGCGGCCCGGCATGCTCATGCGGGTAAAGCTGATAAAAAACAAAAGCCAGTCCATCATGATCCCCGAAGAAGCCCTGGTGATGACGGCGACGAATGTTTATGTTTTCCTTGTGCTGGAAACGGGTCAGGTCAAGCGGCAGTCTGTCATCATCGGCAGACGCCGCCCCGGGGCCATTGAAATACTTGAGGGGCTGCACATTGGCCAGAAAGTCGTTGTAGAAGGGACGATGAAACTGCAGGACAACAGCAAGATCACCATCATAAATCCAGACCGGGAGAACAGTTTGTGATCCTGTCTGACATATCTGTTGACCGTCCGGTTTTTGCCACCGTCATCAGCCTGTTGCTGGTGGCCTTCGGAGTGATGAACTTCCTTGACCTGCCGCTCAGACAATATCCCGATATAAACCCGCCCATCGTATCTGTTTCAACCAATTACCGGGGGGCCTCTGCCGAAATTGTGGAAAGCAAGATCACCCGCCTTGTGGAGGACCGCATCAGCGGCATAGAAGGCATCAAGACCATTTCCTCAACCAGTCAGGATGGCCGCTCCACTGTCACCGTCGAATTTAAAATAAGCCGTGACATTGACGCCGCCGCCAATGATATCCGCCAGCGGGTGTCGCAACTGCTGGATAATCTGCCGGAGGAAGCCGACCCGCCGGAAATTTCCAAGGCCGACACCGATGACCGGCCTATCATGTGGCTGAGACTGAAATCCGGCAATATGTCCCGGCTGGAATTGGCGGATTATGCCAAACGTTTTCTGGTAGACCGGCTATCCTCTGTGGATGGGGTTGCCCGTATCCGTTCCAGCACCCGGACCTATGCCATACGTATCTGGCTGAACCGCCAACAGCTGGCAGCGCGTAATGTGACCGTAAATGATGTGGAAAATGCCCTCAGAGCAGAAAATGTAGAACTTCCCGCCGGACGGGTGGAATCCATTGAACGGGAATTTACCGTCAGAATTGACCGCAAATACAGAACGCCCAAGGACTTTTCCCAACTGGTCATCCGCCAATCAGGTGATGGCCATCTGACCCGCCTTGGGGATGTGGCACTCGTGGAGCTTGGGGCAGAGGATTACCGCAATGAAATGCGCGGGAACCGGAAATTCATGATCGGCCTGGGTATTGTCAAACAATCCAAAGGCAACACATTATCCACGGCACGCGCCATAAAAAAGGAAGTCAAAAAGATAGACAAGACCCTGCCGCAAGGAACTTCCCTTGAGGTTATTTTTGATCAGTCTGTCTTCATTGAAGCCGCCATCACAGAGGTATATAAAACCTTTGCCATCGCCATGTCACTGGTGGTGCTGGTCATATATCTGTTCCTGGGCAGTGCCCGGGCCATGTTTGTGCCAGCCATCACGGTTCCGGTATCAATCATTGCCTCTTTCATTTTCCTGAATATGGCGGGATATTCCATCAATCTGCTCACCCTGCTGGCCCTGATCCTGTCCATCGGGCTGGTGGTGGATGATGCCATACTGGTTCTGGAAAATATTTACCGGAGGATTGACCGGGGCGAGCCACCCCTGCTGGCCGCTTACTACGGCGCACGGGAAGTGGGCTTTGCCGTGATTGCCACGACCCTGGTGCTGGTTGCGGTTTTTATTCCCATTATTTTCATTGAGGGCGAGACCGGAAGACTATTCACTGAATTTGCCATGGCCATGGCCTCCGCCGTGGTATTTTCCTCGATCATCGCCTTAACGCTGACACCCATGTTATGTTCGCGCATTTTAAGGAAAGAAGGCGGGGAAAACCGGTTTCACGATCAGGGCATGAAACTGCTTCGTATCCTGGAAGGGGCCTATATCAGGATTCTGACGCGGCTTTTTAAAAAGCCCGGCTTCATTCTGCTCAGCCTGATTCCGGTGATTGCTCTTGCCACTGTGCTTTTCCGCACATTGCCATCGGAATTTCTGCCGCTGGAAGATCAGGGGGTGTTTTTTGTCAGCATCAAGGGGCCGGAAGGCACCGGCTATGAAAATATGAAACGCCATATGAAAGATGTGGAAGATGATATGATGTCCCTTATGGACAGCAAGGAAGCCAAAAGTGTATTGTCACGGGTTCCGGGTTTTGGTGTTGCCGCCTCGGTCAATTCGGGAATTGGAATTATCGGGCTTGAAGTCTGGGGCAAGCGGGACCGCACAGCACAGGAAATCCGGGTTGAACTCACCGGAAAGCTGGCAAAACATCCGGGCATCAGAGCTTTTGTTTCCATGCCGCGCGGCATTGCGGGCGGGGCCGGCAGCCCGGTTCAGTTTGTACTTCAGGGAACTGACTATCAGGAACTGGCCCGCTGGCGGGATTTGATGATTGAACGGGCTAAACTCTACCCCGGTCTTGTGGGTATAGACAGCGATTACAAGGCCACCAAACCCCAGATTCTGATTGATGTGGACCTGATCAGGGCCGCAGACCTTGGTGTGTCTGTTGCCACCATTGGCCGGACACTGGAAACCATGCTCGGGTCACGCCGGGTGACCACCTATATCAGGAACGGTGAAGAATATCCTGTTATCCTTGAAGGGATCAAAACCGAAAACCAAACCCCCAGCGACCTGACCAATATTTATGTGCGCTCAAACCGGACGGGGTTGTTGATACCCCTGTCCAATCTGGTAACGCTGAAAGAAACTGCAAGTGCCCCTAATCTGAGGCGGTTCAACCGTATGCGGTCCATCACCCTCACCGCCAACTTAAAGCCCGGATTCAGTCTGGGACAGGCTCTGGACTTTCTGGAGCAGACCGCCCGGGAAATTCTGCCCGACGACGCCGCGATTGATTTCAAGGATGAATCAAAGAATTTTAAGGAGGCCGGAAATTCCATATATTTTGTCTTTGTGCTGGCATTGGTCACGGTTTTTCTGGTTCTTGCGGCCCAGTTTGAAAGTTTCCGTCATCCCTTTGTCATCCTGCTGACGGTGCCTTTTGCCATGGTGGGGGCATTGCTCGGCCTGTATCTCACCGGGCAAACCATTAATATTTACAGCCAGATCGGGCTGATCATGCTGGTGGGGCTGGCCACCAAGAACGGGATATTGATTGTAGAATTTGCTAATCAGCTACGGGATCAGGGGGTGGAATTTACCGAAGCCCTGCTGGACGCTTCCCGAAAAAGGCTGCGGCCCATTGTCATGACTTCCCTGACCACCATCATGGGGTCGATTGCCCTGATTGTGGGCAGTGGCGCCGGGGCCGAGACCCGCTTTGTATTGGGCATAGTGATTATATTCGGCGTATCCATTGCGACTTTTTTCACACTTTTTGTGGTGCCGGTCGCCTATCTGGTCATCGCCCGCAATTCTTCCTCCCCCAAAGCTGTTCAAAATTTGCGACTGGCCATTGAGAAAAATTTCTTCAAAAGAATTCCTGATACASAAGATTAAAAGATAATCTTGCCAAATCTCACCAAAAATTTACTGACGTTATTGAAATTTTTAAGGTTTTTCATATAACCTTTGCAAAAAGTTTTGCGTAATATGCCAGGAAGCATCAGTTGACCAGTTTAAGTTATATGAAACACTTACATTTTACGGTTGCAAATATATTCGTAAAAGGTCTGCTGACAAGCTCAGTATATGGCCTGCTCGTATATCTGTCGACCATATTCATATTTCCTGTCACCAATGGCCCCGTCATATGGTCCGTCAATGCCTTTCCGGTTGCTGTCCTGCTGTTTAACCGTGATAAGAACTGGCCGATAATATTGTTTTTCTGTGCCATTGGGCTTCTGGCCAGCCAACTGCCGACGGGTCTGCCGGAGATAACACCATCTCTTGTTTTATGGGCCATCAACCTGTTCGAAATTTTTCTTCTGGCCCTGATTATCCGCAAAACAGTGGGCACAACACCGACAAGAAAGAAACTTAAGTCCCTCATTTCAACCAGCATATGGGCCACGGCACTTGCCATAATGATAACCACTATCCTGTCTGTTGTTTTATTTTCAGCCGTAATGACTGATATAAATTTCATCAAGACCGGCTTTAGGGTTTTTACCAGTGCCTATCTGGGGCAGCTTCTGTTACTGCCCGCCGTATTATGCTATATCATTCCTGATCAGACATCACCGGGAAAGAAATCCACCCGCAAGATTATTGAATTTTCCCTGATGTGGGCTATCCTGTTGTTTATTGTGACAGTCACCCTCGTCAGCCTGAACAGCCAGACACAGCTTCATTATATTTTTCCCTATTTAACTTTCTCCATTCTGGTCTGGACGGCTTTCCGTTTTGGTATTCGCATCACGCTGACCTGTTCTATTATAACCAGCCTTTTCACCAAATATCTTGCTTCACTTGGCTATGCCCCCTTTGGCACTGTCGGGTTTTCCTCTTACGGTCAGGTCGCCGAAATGAATGTGGGGTTAATCGCCCTCAACGCTACCATCGTTATCCTTGCCATCATTATTGATAACCAGAAACAGATAAAATCTGATCTGGCCAAAAGAGAAGAATGGTTCGAGATCGCGATCAATCATATGTCCGGCGGCCTGTATTTGCTTGACCGGGAAAGGCGGTTTAAAGTTCTGTCCACAAACCTGATAAATAAATTCGGCCTGCCCCCGGAAATATGCCACCTGGGTGCCCATATCAAACAGGTATTCACCTTTAGGGCAGAAAGAGGTGATTATGGCCCCGGCGACACTGATGAGATGGTCCGGCAGCGCATGGAGGATATGGAAAAGCCGGAGACTACTCACGGGCATAATACACCGCCCGGCGGGCGGAGGTTTGAATATTTTCAAAACCATACGAAGGATGATGAAATAATTGTGATTTATCATGACATCACAGAACGTATAAAGGCGGAAGAAGATAGTAAAAAAGCCCTTATGGAAGCCCTGAAAGCCAATAAGGCCAAAACCGATTTTCTGGCAAATATGTCCCACGAACTGAGAACACCGCTCAATGCCATCATTGGTTTCTCGGAAATAATGTCACAAGATAAATTTGCGGAAACCTCCGCTGACAAGGTCAGAGAATATAGTAAAGATATTCACATGAGTGGCCATCACCTGCTGAATATCATTAATGACATTCTTGATCTGTCAAAAGTTGAGGCCGGTATGGCCGATATCGAACTTGAATCAATCCCCCTCGGGAAATTTCTTAAAGAATGCGTTACTTTCCTTGACATGCGCGCTGCCGCTGCTGAAATAACTATTTTCAACGAGGCTAAGGATACAGATACCGTAATCCAGGCCGACAGAAGAATGTTCAAACAGATTATGATCAACCTTCTGTCAAATTCGGTAAAATTCACCCCCCCGGGAGGAAGCATACATATTTCCCATAAAGTAAATGATACCGGTGAAACTACCATTAGTGTTGCTGATACAGGAATTGGCATTGATGGGTCCGAGATCGAATCCATGATGGAACCCTTCCGCCAGGCTGACAGCAGCTTAAGCCGGGAATTTGAAGGAACCGGCCTTGGCCTGCCGCTGGTAAAATCCCTGATGGAACTTCATGACGGAAGGGTAAAGATCAAAAGCACGTTAGGGGTCGGAACAACCGTATTGATCACCTTCCCGCCGCATATTTAAGTCTGTCTTTCTGCGGGCCAAAATCACATCTTATCGCAAAAAAATATTCTTTTATCTCAATCGGTTACCTCTTGCCGCAAGCAGCCCCTTCTTCATCGCATTCGACTTCTGATAATCATCTTGCCACTGTATGAATGTTTCATCAGCCACCCCGAAACACAAACAGGAGAAGAAACCATGACCCGTAACAGAACATTTAAAGCCATCTCTCTGGCAACCGTAATTGCCGTTACTGCCGGCCTCGGCGGAACGGCATTTGCCCACGATATTTCCCCCACCGGTGAAAAAATATCCCCCGATGAAAAACCGTCCATGATCTCAAAAAGCAATGCCAGAAACCTGGTCAGGACTTTATTGAAGCGTGAATATAATGGCGAAGGCTATACGGCGAGGCCTGCACGTAAAATAGACGGCAAATGGGTCATCACCATCAAAGACCGCACCAGAACTGTCGCCACCGCCTCTGTCGATGCAAAGACGGGAAATATTCACCTCCAATAAGATATCACACCCCATAAGACAAAGACCATTCAAACTCTGAATGGTCTTTTATTTTGCCTGATGACATTGAAAGTGATACAAAAAATAAATGATTTTATAAAAAACCAGTGAAATAACCAAATAAAATGACAATGGCCCCGCAATTAGAAAAACTGATACAAAATTTTCAGGAACAGCAACCCCTTAAAGTGGGATCCCTTATAATCACCGTCTATGGCGACATGCTGGCCCTGCGGGGCGGCGCAGCATGGCTGGGCAGTGTGATCAACCTGCTGGCGCCACTGGGCATTAACGCGCGGCATGTACGAACCGCCGTTTCCCGCCTGAACAGGGACAACTGGATCAGCCCTCATCAGGTAGGCCGTAAAAGCTATTACAGCCTGACCGGGTCAGGCCGACGGCGGTTCAGGAATGCCACACCGCAAATTTATGCTGGCCCCCGCAGCAACTGGGACAGGCGCTGGACTCTGGTGATCCTTCCCGACCATAAAAATATCAATAAAGACCTTGCCGTCAAAGAACTTGGCTGGCTCGGCTTTGGCCGGATTGCCAAGGGTATACTGGCCCACCCCATGCCTGATATGCGGCCTTTGGAACGGACATTGGATGATCTGAACATCAGAAATCATGTGATCATCCTCCAGAGAGCATCCCATGAACTGACCGCCTCCGCTGCGTTGGATACAATGGTCAAAGGCTGCTGGAATCTGGAGGAGCTAAGCGTCAAATACGGCAAATTTCTGGAAAGATACCGGCCTGTATATCAAAGGTTGTCCGCAGGTGACATACCGGAAGAAATGGACTGTCTGCTCACCAGAATATTGATGATCCATGAGTATCGCAAGATCCTGTTAAGAGACCCGCGCCTGCCGGATATGCTGATGCCCGCCCATTGGGAAGGCAATAGCGCCTATGAGCTTTGCCGGAATATTTATCGGTTGCTGCTGAAAAAATCAGAAAATTGCCTCAGCACAATAATAGCCACTGAACAGGGGCGTCTGCCGCCGCCGGATAAAGAATTTTTTCAGCGCTTCGGGGGCTTGAAGTAAAAATATTATAATATGATACATTTTTTCTTGATTTTTTATATTTTATGTTACATATTGAGATTTATTACAGATATTAAATATTTTTCCCTGACAAGAAAGACGCGCTATGTACGGAGATACTTCAATCCAGAAGCCGATCGAAATTGCTGAACCCACATCAGAGGAGCAGGCAAGGCTGGAAGAAATCTTTCAGCAGAAAATAGACGATAATATCAAAATAGAACCGCAGGAATGGATGCCGGACGCTTACCGCAAAACGCTGGTGCGCCAGATGTCACAACATGCCCATTCCGAAGTGATCGGTATGCAGCCCGAAGGCAACTGGCTCAGCCGCGCGCCCAGCCTGCGCCGGAAAGTTATTTTACTGGCTAAAATTCAGGACGAAGGCGGTCATGGTCTTTATATATACTCCGCCGCTGAAACCCTTGGCACAACCCGTGCAAAAATGATTGAGCAGCTTCAGACCGGCAAAGCCAAATATTCCTCCATCTTTAACTATCCCGCGTTAAGCTGGGCAGATATGGGCACCATAGGCTGGCTGGTTGATGGGGCGGCCA
This sequence comes from Alphaproteobacteria bacterium, assembly GCA_002401545.1. Classification (GTDB taxonomy): domain Bacteria; phylum Pseudomonadota; class Alphaproteobacteria; order Sphingomonadales; family Emcibacteraceae; genus Paremcibacter. The sequence continues at coordinate 13,202 of NVTJ01000013.1, read as the reverse complement.
TCACCAATCAGGTGGCCCTGTCCCGCGGCTCCTACGGCCCCTATTCCCGGGCGATGATTCGCATCTGCAAGGAAGAAAGCTTCCATCAGCGTCAGGGCTATGAGCTGCTGCTTACCCTGTCCAGAGGCAGCGATGAGCAGAAGGAAATGTTACAGGAATCCGTCAACCGATTCTGGTGGCCCTCGCTGATGATGTTTGGCCCCAATGATGCCGACAGCCCCCATTCCGCCCAGTCCATGAAATGGAAAATCAAGAAGAAATCAAATGATCAACTGCGTCAGGAATTTATTGACGCCACCGTACCCCAGGCCGAATTTCTTGGCATTACCCTGCCCGACCCTGACCTGAAATGGAATGAAGAGCGCGGCCATTATGATTACGGCCAGATAGACTGGGAAGAATTTGGCAATGTAATCAACGGCAACGGCCCCTGCAACAAACAGCGCGTCGCCGCCCATCTGAAGGCCCATGAAGAGGGTGCCTGGGTCCGCGAGGCCGCCGGCGCCTATGCCGAAAAACAACAGAAAAAGCAAGTCGCCTAAGCGATTGGCAGGATTTTAAAAGGATTTAAAAATGACTGAACAAGCCAAAGAACAAGAATGGCCCCTCTGGGAAGTATTCATCCGCAGCAAAGCCGGATTAGACCATAAACATTGTGGCAGTGTTCATGCCAGCGATTCTGAAATGGCCATGGAAGCCGCCCGGGACGTCTATACCCGCCGCAGCGAAGGCATCAGCATCTGGGTCGTGCCTTCAAACGCCATCACCGCCTCCAAACCGGAAGACAAGGAAAGCCTGTTTGAACCGGCGGACGATAAAATCTATCGCCATCCCACTTTCTATGACATCCCAAAAGGCGCGGGGAAAATGTAATGACTGAGCTATCCAAACAAGATGCCCTTGTTCATTATGCCGCCCAGATCGGCGACAATGGACTGATCATTGGCCACCGCATGGCCGAATGGTGCTTTCGCGCCCCATCCATAGAGATGGAAATGGCGCTGATGAACTGTGCGCTCGACATGATCGGGCAGTCCCGCGAGCTTTATAGCTATGCCGCAGAGGCCGAGGGTGCAGGGAAAACCGAAGATGACTTTGCCTATCGGCGCGATGAAAAGGATTTCCGCAACAACCTGCTGACAGAAGTCCCCAATGGTGACTGGGGCGATACGATTGTGCGCCTGTTCTTCATGAGTGCCTATAACAAATTATTTTATGCGGCCCTTGCCGGCTCCAGCGACAGCCAGTTGGCAGCCATCGGCGCTAAATCCCTGAAAGAGGTGACCTATCACCTGCGTTTCAGCAGCGAATGGTTGATCCGTCTGGGCGATGGCACCGAAGAGAGCCATGAGAGGGCGCAAAAGTCTGTTGACAGTCTATGGACCTATACCGGTGAATTATTCACCATGACCGATGCTGAAAACAGGTTGTTGAAAGACGGCATTTCCGTTGATGTCGCAGCCCTGAAAGCGGACTGGAACGAGATTATCGAACAGGTTCTGAAACAGGCGACCCTGACGGTTCCTGCTGATGGCTGGGCACAGACAGGCGGCAAAGCTGAGGGTATTCACACGGAATATTTTGGTTATATCATCGCCGATATGCAATATATGCAGCGGCGTTATCCGGGCTGTGAGTGGTAAAGCCGTGACCTCAGCCGCCAAAAATTTTGACCCCGCCGTCATATGGGCTTTGCTGGAGGAGGTGAAGGACCCGGAAATTCCCGTGTTGTCCATTGTCGATCTTGGCATAGCGCGTGAGGTAAAAGATACCATTGACGGACAACTGGAAATCGTCATCTCCCCAACCTATTCCGGTTGTCCCGCCATGTATATGCTTGAGGAACAAATTACAGAGACGCTCATCAACCACGGCTATCCGGACCCCGTCATCACCACCCGGCTTTCCCCGGCCTGGACCACGGACTGGATGACGGAAGAAGGCAGGAAAAAACTTGAAGCTTATGGTATTGCCCCGCCGGAAAAAACCACCACCAACAAAAGCGTCCTCTTTGGTGGCCAAAAGAAAATATCCTGCCCCAGATGCAAATCAGATAACAGCGAACAAATCAGCGAATTTGGCTCAACAGCCTGCAAGGCGCTTTACCGCTGCCTTGACTGCCGGGAACCATTCGACTATTTCAAGTGTATTTAGGATTAATATAATGCCCGTATTTCATTCCCTGAGGATTTCCAATATCAGACAGGAAACCGATGACACGGTTTCCATTGCCTTTGATGTCCCGCGCGCGCTTCACGCAGAATATCAATTTAACGCCGGGCAGTATCTGACCCTGAAAACCGTGATCGACGGCGAGGATACAAGGCGGTCCTATTCCATCTGTAGCGGTCTTTATGACAATGAACTGCGCGTTGCGGTCAAAAAAATCAAGGGTGGTCTGTTTTCCTGCTTTGCCAATGACGTGCTGAAAAAAGGTGATATGCTTGACGTCATGACGCCTATGGGCAATTTTTTCACGCCCCTGGATACAGCCCATAAAAAGCATTATGTGGGCTTTGCCGCCGGCAGCGGCATTACGCCGTTGATTTCCATCATCCGCACCATTCTGGTTCATGAGCCAAAAAGTACCTTCACACTGGTTTATGGCAATAAAACCCGCAAATCCATTATCTTCCGCGAGGGCCTGATTGATCTGAAGAATTCTTTTATCAGCCGCTTTAACATGATCAATATCCTGTCCCGCGAAGATCAGGATATTGACCTGTTTTCAGGCCGGATCACCGGCGAAAAGGCGATGCAGGTCATGGACAAGCTGATCCCCGGAAGTGGGGCAGACGAAGTTTATCTCTGTGGCCCGGAAAGTATGATCAATGATGTGTCCGCTACCCTGAAAAGCAGGGGTATGTCCAAGGAAAACATCCATTTTGAACTCTTCACTTCACCAACATCTGCCCAGGGCAAAACACAGGACTCAGCTGCGGAAAATACCGACCTGTCCGGCAAAATGAGTAAAATCACCGTTATTGTTGACGGTGACGAATTTAATTTTGATCTGGATATGGGGGGGATGAGTATTCTGGATGCCGCCATGGAACGGGGGGCTGACCTGCCCTTTGCCTGCAAGGGTGGCGTCTGCTGCACCTGCCGGGCCAAATTAATTGAAGGCAAGGTCAATATGGAAATCAACTATTCACTTGAAGAGGAAGAGATTGAAGAAGGTTTCATCCTGACCTGCCAGTCCCACCCCCTGACCGAAAGAATTGTCGTTGATTTTGATGAGAGGTGAGCTGGACAAATAGCTCAGCCACAAAAGACAATAACCATTGAGAAGTTCAATTTTCTGGTTTAAAGTCCTATTCACAAACCCAACTTTCGGAACATAGAAAAACATGTCACTCGGCCTTGCCCGCAGAAAAGAACTTCAAAAACGCCGCAGCCAGAGATTCTGGACGCTGATCAAATTCATTCTTTTTCTAGCCACCATTATCGGGTCCAGTTATTTTGCCTTTGATACGGGGCAGGAAATTGCCCTGAACAGTATCGTATATAACGCAGATAAATTCAACCAGCAGACCACAGAGTTGAAAAAAATGCGCCTTGAACTGGGCAATGCCGAAGCGGCTCTGGATAAAATACAGAAGCTTTTGCCAAATTCCGGGATTCAAAATTTGTTGCTGGTGATCAACCAGAAGGCCGCAGACGGAATCAAAACGGAAAGAATGATGACCCTGATCACAGGCCTGTCGAAGGACGGGCAATGTTCCGAACAATCCGTAAGCAAAAGATTTGTCATATCCACCCCTGTTTCCCAGCAGACTGACGGTGCGGCCAGCTTTTACCGCGGCCTGATCACCGTCACCGGAAAAGGCAGCCCGACCCTTAATGAGGACGGTAATCCGGAAGCCTGGTTTGACCCCACAAAACAGGTAACTGCAAGTTTCACCCTGCCCGGCGGCGAGACCCATAAGGCGACCGGGATATTACCCCTGTACCATAGCGTGGTCATCAAGAATAAAGAATATCGTTTCGCTATCGTTTCCGGCCGCAGGTCCTTTGCTGACATAACGGTAAGAAGCTGCAATCTGTAAGGAAGTGTGGTTATGAGTTCAGAATATCTGACAACCAAAGGCTATGATGCCGCCATCCCCATTCACGCCGTGTCACACACAGGGCTGAAACATTGGCTCGAAACCCTGAGTCCCGCCCAGTCCAGATGGGTCAGGGACAATAATTTCACCGGCGACAAAAATGACATCCTGAAACTTGCCGGTGCGGACGGCGGGCTGGCCGCTGTTGCCTTCGGATTGGGGGCATCTGACGACTTGACCGACCCCTGGGCCATAGCCTCTGTGGTCAAAAATCTGCCGAATGGTCAGTATCGCCTCATGGATGATAAGGCCCCCTCTCTTGAGCCGATCATCTGGGCATTAGCCCAATATAAATTTGATCATTACCTGAAGAAAAAGAATAGCAGAAATGCCGTTCTGGTCCTGAAAGACAAACATAACCTGAAAGAAATCACCGCTATCATCAGCGCCATTACGCTGGTGCGGGACCTGGTCAATACGCCCACCTGTGACATGGGGCCGAGCCATCTGTCTGCGGTGATGAAAGACCTGTCGGGGCGGCACGGCGCGGACTTTAGCGAAACCCTTGGGCGTGACCTGCTGCACAAAGGCTTTAATGCCATTCACGCCGTTGGCAGAGCCGCCACAAATCAGCCGCGTCTGCTGGATATGGTCTGGGGCCGAATGGATGCCCCCAAAGTCACTCTGGTCGGCAAAGGCGTCTGTTTTGATACCGGCGGGCTGGACATAAAACCGTCGGGCGGAATGCGGATCATGAAAAAAGACATGGGCGGCGCGGCACATACCCTGGGACTGGCTCAACTAATCATGGAAAGTGGCCTTGATATCAGACTTCGCCTGTTGATCCCGGCGGTGGAAAATAATATATCCGGCGATGCCTTCCGCCCCGGCGATATTATCAAAACCTATAAAGGCACCACCGTTGAGGTGGACAATACCGACGCGGAAGGACGACTGGTACTGTGCGATGCTCTGGCTCTGGCCTCGGAAGACAACCCTGACCTGATCCTTGATTTCGCCACCCTGACCGGGGCCGCACGTGTTGCCATGGGGCCTGCCATTGTCCCCTTCTTCACTGATGATGACGCGCTGGCCCGATCTCTCGCCCAATATTCCGAAAGCGAAAATGATCCGGTCTGGCGTCTGCCGCTCTATGCCCCTTACGCCCCCGGACTTAAATCAGATTGTGCCGATCTCAATAATATGGGGTCTGGTCCTTACGGTGGCGCAATCATGGCGGCGCTTTTCCTGAAACATTTTGTCGACAGGCCGGAAAAATGGGTGCATTTCGATGTCTTTGCCTGGAATATGACGGATCAGCCCGGACGCCCCAAAGGGGGCGAAGCCATGGGCCTGCGAACAGTCTTCGCTTACCTGAAAAGCCGCTTTTGCAAGTAATGCCTGAAATAAGTTGCAGAATGACCATTATACGGGCAGTATTCGGCAAACAATAAACGATGGTTTAAAGCATGAATATTGATTTAAATGGTCATAAGGGCTTAAGATTATGGATGCACACCCTGACCGATATCGTCCGGTCACGGGACTTTAACCTCACATCCCGGCAACTGGCATTGTTACTTCGGATTTATCTGAAGCCACCACCACATACGGTCCGGGGACTGGCCAAAGCCCTGAATGTTTCAAAACCGGTGATCACCAGAGCCGTTGACACCTTAAGCGCTCTGGGTCTGGTCAAAAGAACAAGGGACGATGCGGACAAAAGAAATGTCCTGATTGGACGCACGGTAAAAGGGGCCGTCTTCCTGACGGATTTTGCCGATAAAATGGAAACAGCCCATCACACTGAGGAAAATGAAAATGTCTGATCAGGAACGGGACCCAAGGCTGACACCTCAGCGCGCGGATCTGGCAGCAAGTTCGCTCAAAGGATACCTCAAGGCCGACCGCTATTGTGAGGGCCGGGAATATCAGCTGGTTCATGGCCTGGCCAATCTTCACAGCGAACCGGATGATAAATCCACCCTGCTCAGCCAGCTTCTTTACGGTGAGGTTTTCACAGTTTATGAAATCAGGGAAGGCTGGGCATGGGGACAGGCCGAAAGCGACAATTATGTGGGCTATTGCCGGGCGGATGCCTTAAGCCCTGATTTATTTCCCTCCACCCATCATGTGACAAATCTTTGCAGCCATATTTTCACCGAACCAGACCCGAAAAGCCCCCCGGCAGGGCAGGTTTTCATGATGTCCAATGTATCCGTTACCAATGAAGTTCCCACCGGGGGCTTTGTCCCGCTTGCGGACGGCAACTGGATATTTGCTACTCATATCAGCAAGATATTTGGCACCAACCCGACATCAGAAGCCTTGAAATTCCTTTATGCCCCCTATCTGTGGGGCGGGAAAAGCAGCGGCGGCATAGACTGTTCGGCCTTAATACAATTATCCTTTGCCGCCACGGGCATTTCGGTCCCCCGCGACAGCGATCAACAGGCAAAAGCCATTGGCTCACCACTTGCCGATGATGACGTTCCCCAGCAGGGTGATATTGCTTTTTTCCCCGGACATGTGGGGTTTATGCTCGATGATATGCACCTGCTCCATGCCAACGCCCATCATATGCGGGTCAGCATTGACCCCCTGCGGGAAGTTATCGACATCGTCAGTTTCCAGACGGACTCCCCACCTTTAAGCTTTATCAAGCGTATTGAAAAATAGGAATTATTCCGCAGAAACCTCTTCCGGCGCGGCCACAGCGGGCAAGTCAAGCGGGGCATCACTGAACGAACGCAACAGGGAAATAACGGCGGCACGGTCGCCGGATTTCTTCAATCCGCTAAAGCTCATTTTTGTCTTGGTGATAAAATTTGCCGGTTTTTTCAGAAATGCGTCCAGATCTTCATATGTCCAGTCGCCCCCGGCCCCTGTCATCCCGGAGGAATAAGAGAAACCGGCCATACTACCTTTGGCCCGGCCAACGATATTCCACAAATTTGGACCTATCTTGTTTTTACCGCCATTTTCAGAGGTATGGCACATTTTGCATTTCTTGAAAAATTTCTGACCCTTCTCCACAGAGGCCAGCGCCAGCAGCTCCGCCAACGGCGGCTCCTGCGCGACAACCTCCTCAACAACGGGGGCAGCCTCGGCCATCTCCACCTCAACCGGAAAAGCGTTAGGGCCATGTTCATCTTCAAATATGGCCGATGTCAGGCCATTGATCCCGATCAAAATCAGCACCGTCAACAATAATGCCATCATGATTTTATTAAATTCAAAGGAATTCAATTTTCTTCCTCACCTGTTAAAATGTTTAAAATATATCATATGTTTACAGAAATTTATCCGGGGATACAAGACCGATGGATAAAATATTTGACAGCCGGGAGGGGAAAATCAATACTGCGCAGAAATCAATCAGGGTAGAATAATGCAAAAATCACCACAGCATGAGAATATTATTGCTTTTCAGGGCGAGCCGGGCGCCTATTCAAATCTGGCGTGCCACAATGTGTTTTCCCATATGACAGCTCTGCCGTGCCATACCTTTGAGGATGTTTTTGCCGCCGTCGAGGAAGGCCAGGCCAAATATGCCATGATTCCCATTGAAAATTCAGTGGCTGGCCGGGTGGCCGCCATCCATCATCTGATCCCTCATTCTTCGCTGCATATTATCGGGGAATATTTTCTGCGCATCAACCATCACCTTCTGGCCGTCAAAGGCGCGACCATGGAGGGCCTCAGGACGGTACGCAGTCATGAGCAGGCCCTTGGCCAATGCCGTAAAAATATTTTGAAGTGGGGCATAGAGCCAGATGTCTATTCCGATACGGCGGGGGCCGCCAGGCTGATCTCACAATTGCAGGACCCGGCTGTGGCCGCCATCGCCTCCTCCCTCGCCGGGAAAATTTATGGCCTGCAAAGCCTGAAAAAAGATATTGAAGACGCCAGCCACAACACAACCCGTTTCGTCATTTTCGCCCGTGAGCCACTGGCAGAGCTGACCAATGAAGGCACGACCGTCACCAGTTTTGTCTTTCAGGTGCGCAATGTTCCCGCCGCCCTCTATAAGGTCATGGGCGGCTTTGCCACCAATGGCGTTAACATGACAAAGCTGGAGAGTTATCAGCTAAACGGTGCCTTCGTCGCAACCCAGTTTTATGCCGACATCGAAGGTCATCCCGATGATGAGGGGGTCCGTCATGCCTTTGAAGAGCTTGATTTCTTCACCCATGAGTTTCGCATCCTCGGCAGCTACCCTGCGGCTCAATACCGCCTTGACCGCAAATAAGACCGGGAATTCTAGTCGCTCATTTCCTGCAGTTTTGCCTTGATATTATCAGGCAGACTGATCGCCTGGCGTTTTACCTTGTCAAAATACAGCCCGGTCAATGTGGTAACAGCCGCCACATTACCTGTTTCCGCATTCCGCATTTCATGGCGGAATTTAACGGATTTATCCGTATATTCAACGATTTCACTGTGAACGGTTATCACATCCCCCGCCATAAGTTCGCCCTTGTACTGTATAGTCTGTTCCACCGCGACCACACCTTTCTGCTCGTCACGCATCGTCCGGCCCTGCAGGCCAATAGAAGAAAAAAAGTTCCAGGTCGCTTCATCAAACTTCCCCACGTAATACATGACGTTCATATGCCCCATATGATCACAATGCCAGGGAAAGATAGCACCCTGATAAGTTTGACGTGATTTTGTCATAAGCTGTTCTTTCTTTTTTGGTTTTGCCTCAAGCATCGGCGCTTGCGTTCCTACATATAACGGCATTAACCATGTTGCAACCATTCTTCGAGCAAATGACGGGCAATAGCTATTTTCGGGGGAATTCTGAAAGAATTATCCCCGCCAGTCTCAAACAAATTCTGGAGTTTCTCTTTATCCATCCACAGGGCATCCACCAATTCATTGGTATCAAGGGTAATTTCCGTGGTCAGGGCTTCGGCCCGCACCCCGATCATCAGCGATGAGGGGAACGGCCAGGGCTGGCTCCTGATATAAGTGACATTACCCACCTTAACCCCGACTTCCTCCAACACTTCCCGGCGGGTGGCTTCTTCTATGGTCTCGCCCGGCTCCATAAATCCGGCAAGGGTGGAATAATTTCCCTCCGGCCAGCCCTTGCCGCGTCCGAGCAGACATCTGTCACCATCCGTCACCAGCATGATCACCACCGGGTCGGTGCGGGGGAAATGCTCAGCGGCACAGGCTTCATTGGCGCATTGACGCAAATAGCCCCCGCGCGCGCCTTTGGTTTTATGACCGCAACAGGAACAAAAATGCCGCCGGCCATGCCATTCCAGCAACATCTTTCCCCGGCCAAGCAGGGACGGGATGGTGCTGAACCCGCCCGCACTGATCTGAAGCGCAACAGAACGCAGGTCGATAAACTTCTCGTCAGCGGGCAGATCATATTTGCCACTTATCGCCACGGCAAATGTGGCGACATCCCCGTCCAGACCAAGGAAAACCCAGTCTGTCTGTCCCCAGTCGTCGCCTGTTATGGCCTTTACCTTCACCACGGATTTAAAGACCGGGGCCAAACCGTCTGATATATCCATTAAAGGACAGCCCTGCGCATAGAGCAGAAAGCGGCTGTCTGAATGGTTGATCTTTTCAAAAACCCACCTGTCATCGCCCCGTAAATGGTCTGCGGGATCAAGGGGAAAGCCGCCAAAAATAATATTATCCGCCATTTAGGTCTTCTCATTCATTAATCAGTGGAAAACGCGAGACTGCCACAGGCAAAATCTTTTTTCCACCACAATGAATGATTGACTTGATCTTAAGTTAAAAAAAGACCATATATGCGCCCGAGAGATTGGCGGACGCATGACCCGCCAATCCGGTCAGACCCGGAAGGGAGCAGCCGTAACGGGATAATCCGGGTCGTTCAATCTCTCACCACCCCCACTGTAAAAAATCATACTCATCACTGGCAAAATTTTTATAGCGGTTCTATAGTAGGAAAAATAACTCTTTGCCCCGTGGATTCAAACGCCCTATGCCAGATAACAAAACTGATGAAAATTACCGTGTTCTGGCGCGCAAATACCGGCCCGCCAATTTCGATGAGCTTATCGGTCAGGACGCCATGGTACGCACCCTGTCCAATGCCATTGAAACCGGGCGGCTGGCCCATGCTTTTATTCTGACCGGTGTGCGCGGGGTTGGCAAAACCACCACCGCCCGCATCATTGCCAAGGCCCTGAATTGTATCGGCACGGATGGCAAGGGCGGCCCGACCATATCCCCTTGCGGTGTCTGTGAGAATTGCATCGCCATTGCCGAATCCCGCCATGTGGATGTGATGGAAATGGATGCGGCGAGCCGAACCGGGATTGATGACATTCGGGAGATTATCGAAGGGGTGCGCTATTCTTCCGTCTCGGCCCGCTTCAAGATTTACATTATCGACGAAGTTCACATGCTGTCCCGCAATGCCTTTAACGCCCTGCTGAAAACGCTGGAAGAACCCCCGGAACATGTGAAATTTATCTTTGCCACCACAGAAATTCGTAAAGTTCCTGTCACTGTCCTCAGCCGGTGCCAGCGATTTGACCTGCGCCGTATTTCCATCGAACAATTGAATGATCATTTCCGCAAGCTGGCTGATCTGGAAGATTGCCGCATTGAGGACGAGGCTCTTGCCCTGATTTCCCGCGCCGCCGAAGGATCGGTCCGGGATGGCTTAAGCCTTCTGGATCAGGCCTTTGTCCAGGGGGCAGGCGTTGTCACCCAACAACAGGTTCGCCACATGCTGGGGCTGGCGGACCGAACGCAGGTGCTTGACCTTTACAAAGCGGTAATGAAGGGGGAGACGGCAAGCGCCCTCACCCAATTGCGTCACCAGTATGATCATGGGGCCGACCCGGAGGTTATCCTGAGCGATATGCTGGAACTGACCCATTGGCTGACCCGTCTTAAGGTGGTGCCCGATGCGGGAGAAGATATTGTCACCTCCGAGGCGGAACGCTCGCAAGGTCTGGCCATGGCGACGGCCCTCAATATGCCGGTCCTGACCCGCACCTGGCAAATGCTGCTGAAGGGACTGGCGGAAGTGAAGCTCGCCCCGTCGCCCATGGCAGCGGCAGAAATGGTTCTGGTCCGCATGACCTATGCCGCCAAGCTGCCCACACCGGGAGAGATGATCAAACAACTGAAAAATTCGCCCCAAAGCAGCAGCCCGGCAACGGCACAAACCCCGGAAACAGGCAATTCCGGTAACGCGCCAAAGGCCTTTCAGGTGGTCCGCAATCATGCTCAGGCCCGCGTACTCGCCCGGGATATTTTGCCTTCTGAGGACCCGAAATATGAAGCATCGCCCCATAATTTTGCCGAATTTGTCGCCCTGTTTAAACGCCATAGCGAAGCCAGCATTGCCTTTCAGTTGAATGATAATGCCCATCTGGAAAGCTTCGCCCCGGGGCGGCTGGACATCCGGCTGAAACAACAGGCCCCCGGAAACCTCACCGGCCGTATGATTGACCTGCTGAAACAATGGACCGGGGAAAGATGGATCATTTCCCTGACCACAGCCCGGGGTGAAGACACCCTCTATGAGCAGGCTGAGGAAAGTGAGCGGCAACTGCGCAGCCGCCTGATGACTAACCCTTTGATCAAGGCCGTGCTGGAACAGTTTCCCGGCGCAGAAATTTCCGATATTCGTAAAATAACAGAAGAATTCACCCTGCTGGATGATGGTTCAGACGGCTATTTTCCTGTGAGAGAAGACGAATTCGGTCTTGAATGATGACCCTTTGGAGAACATATGAAAAATCTTGGTAAGATGATGAAACAGGCCCAGGAAATGCAGGGCAAGATGGCCGACATGCAGGCAACGCTGGAAAAGGCGGAATGCACTGGCCAGTCGGGCGGCGGACTGGTATCTGTTACCCTGAACGGCAAAGGTAATATGAAAAGCCTGAAAATTGACCCAAGCATTTTTAACTCTGATGACGGGGAAGTGGTCGAAGACCTGATCGTGGCGGCCTTCAATGACGCCAAAGGCAAGGTTGAAAAATATTCTCAGGACGAAATGGCAAAAATCACCGGCGGGCTGCAATTGCCGGAAGGATTCAACCTGCCTTTTTAAATCAGCAAGGGGCGACCATTTGTATCGCAAGGCTTCCTACGGTTCTGAACTTGATCAACTGATCCAGCTGCTCTCCAGACTGCCGGGACTGGGTCCGCGCTCGGCACGGCGGGCGGCGTTGCAGTTGATCAAGCGCAAGGATTCACTGATGCGGCCATTGTCCACCGCATTGGCAGAGGTGGCGGAGCATGTGAACCCCTGCACCCGTTGCGGTAATCTGGATACCACCGACCCCTGCCATATCTGTGATAATAGCAAGCGGGATATTTCAACCATTTGCGTGGTCGAAGATGTGGTCGACCTGTGGGCGCTGGAACGGGCGGGGACTTTCCGGGGGCTGTATCATGTCATTGGCGGCACCCTGTCAGCACTTGACGGGGTTGGCCCCGATGACCTGAATATTGCCTCCCTGACGGAACGCGCTCTGGCAGATAACATACGTGAAGTGATCATTGCCACCAATGCCACCGTCGATGGCCAGACCACCGCCCATTATATTGCCGACCGGCTGAAGGACTGTGATGTGACCGTCACCCGACTTGCCCACGGGGTTCCGGTGGGCGGGGAGTTGGATTATCTCGATGATGGCACCCTGACAGCGGCCCTGAAATCCCGTAGGGCTTTTTGATGATCCATCAAGGTTCCTGCCATTGCGGCTTTACCCGGCCCTTTTCCGTTACTGCGCCTTTCCTTATAAAGACAGCTTGATCACCGCCATCTTGTCCTGGGTCAGGTCATGCATGGTATAGCCGATACCGCCGGTATTATATCCCGACTGACGACGGCCCGCGAAAGGCATCCAGTCCACCCGAAAGGCCGTATGGTCATTGACCATCACAGCTGTCGCGTCCAGATCCCGTATTGCCCTCATGGCCATATCAAGATTTTTGGTGAATACGGAAGCCTGAAAGGCAAACGGCAAGGCGTTGGCTTTGCCGATAGCCTGATTCACATCGTCATAACCATAGATGCAGGCCACAGGGCCGAATATCTCCATTGTTGTGACCTTGGCATTCTCGTCAGGATTTAGCAGCACTGTCGGAGCATAGGTTGTCGCCGTCAATTTTGTGCCGCCGGACAGA
>NVTJ01000172.1 GCA_002401545.1 Alphaproteobacteria bacterium | reverse complement strand
CGAAGGCATCCTCACCAGCCGTGGCGGCATGACGTCACATGCGGCCGTGGTGGCGCGCGGCATGGGCCGGCCCTGTGTCTCCGGGGCCGGGGCATTGCGTATTGATATGGAAAAACGGGTGATCAATGTTCTGGGCCGGGTGATCAATAATCATGAGCTTCTGACCATTGATGGTGCGACAGGTGAGGTGATGGCTGGTGAGGTGGCAACCATTCAGCCGGAGCTTAGCGGTGATTTTGGCACACTTATGGGTTGGGCCGATAAAATACGGCGGCTTAAGGTCCGGGCCAATGCAGAAACCCCGCTGGATGCGCGTACTGCGCGGGAATTCGGAGCTGAGGGTATCGGCCTGTGCCGCACGGAACATATGTTTTTCGACGCGGAGAGGATTGTCAATGTGCGTCAGATGATTTTGGCTGAGGACAGGGCGGGCCGTGAAGTAGCCCTTGCCAAGTTGCTGTCCGTGCAGAAACAGGATTTCATTGAGTTGTTTACCATCATGCGCGGACTGCCGGTGACGGTGCGCCTTCTGGACCCGCCGCTTCATGAATTCCTGCCGCAGCAGCAGGAAGACTTTGCGGCTGTTGCCGAGGCTATGGGCAGTAGCATTGAAAAACTGAAACTCCGCGCCGATGCGTTGCATGAAACCAACCCCATGCTTGGTCACCGGGGATGCCGGTTGGGGATTTCCTATCCTGAAATATATGAGATGCAGGCGCGGGCCATTATTGAGGCCGCCATAGAAGTGTCACGGGACGGCGGCGCGGCAGTCGTGCCGGAAATCATGATCCCGCTGGTGGGGGACGTTAAGGAACTGGAAATTTTAAAAGAAAAAGTCTCTGCTGTGGCCGATGCGATCATTGGGGCTTCCGGCATGACGCTTGATTATATGATCGGCACCATGATCGAGCTGCCCCGTGCGGCTTTGCAGGCCGGGGAAATTGCCCATGAGGCGGAATTCTTCAGTTTTGGCACCAATGACCTGACCCAGACCACTTATGGCATCAGCCGTGACGACAGTGCCAGCTTCCTTGATGATTATATCCATGCGGGTATTTTTGAACAGGACCCTTTTGTTACCCTTGATCAGGCCGGGGTCGGCGAGCTGATAAAAATTGCTGTGGAGAGGGGCCGAATGACCCGCCCTGACATCAAACTTGGCATTTGCGGCGAACATGGCGGCGATCCGGCGTCGGTTGAGTTCTGTCACCGCATAGGTCTGGATTATGTGTCCTGTTCTCCCTACCGGGTGCCCATCGCCCGTCTTGCAGCCGCACAGGCAAAACTGAAGGAGTGATCATGGAAAACAATATTACCGTTAAATGGGCCGGGAAAATGACTTTCATTGGCGAGGCCACCTCCGGTAACACGGTTACGATGGATGCGGGGGTGGGCAATGGCGGTCTTGGCCTTGGTCACAGCCCGATGAATTTGCTGTTGATGGGGGCCGGGGGCTGTGCCAGTATTGATGTGGTGATGATTTTGCAAAAAGGCCGTAACAATATTACCGACTGTGTGGTTCAGGTTTCCGGCCAGCGGGCTGATGAGATGCCCAAAGTCTATACGGATATTCACATGCATTTTATGGTCAGCGGTAAAGGCTTAAAGCAAAGTGCGGTGGAACGGGCGGTGAAGCTGTCCATGGATAAATATTGTTCGGCCTCCGCCATGCTCGCCAAGGCGGCAAAGCTGACCTATGACTGGGAAGTGACTGAAGTCTAACCCTGTCCTTCCAAAAGCGGGCGATGGCTTATGATGGCCTCTGCGATGAAATCTTTGAAGGCGCGGATACGGGCGTTGGTGCGGGTATCCGGATGGGTCAGAAGCCATAAATCAAAATTCGGATTCTGTAGCGGGGGTGATAGTCGCCGTAAGGCGGGTTCAGGATCACCCAGAAAACACGGCAGCATTCCCATACCCATGCCATGCCTGCAGGCTTCAAGCTGTACCATCAGGCTGACGAAAGTGCCCTTTACAGGAAGGGTGGGGAAGGCACTTTTTTTTACCCAGTCATGAGCACCAAAACCAATCCAGCGGGACTTGGCAGGGTCATCCAGGTCGTGCCGGTCTATATATTCCTGTGAGGCATAGGCCGCCGTGGCGCAGGTGAGCAAACGCCTGCCGATCAGCAGTTCCGGCGGATGTTGGGAAAACCGTATGGCCACATCGGCCTCGCGATTGCTTAAATTAGCCGTGTCATAGGTTACGTCGATTTCCAGTTCAATTTCGGAATATTTTTCGGTGAATTCGGTCAAGTGAGGCATGAGAAGCCCTGTGGCCAGCGCATCAACCATGGTCACAGTGATCCGCCCGGCAAGTTTATGATCATGCCCCAGAATACGTCGTTCAAGGCCGCCAAGATCAGTTTCCACCTGTTCGGCGACCTTTAACATATCTTCCCCGATGGTGGTTACCACATAGCCGGAAGGCAGACGGTCGAATAATCGCACGGCGAGCTTTTGTTCCATGGCTTCAATCCGCCGGGCCACGGTTGAATGGCTGATCCCGAGTTTTTCTGCCGCGGCGCGTACGCTTCCGGCCCGCATAAGAGCCAGAAAAATTTTTATGTCATCCCAATTCATTTTTAATCACTTTATTTTTCCTGTCATATTAATAGGTCTGACATTGCTCTAGATCAATACAGGCCTGAACCCGACCTGTCACCCTGTTTTCTTGTATCATTTTTGAATATATAAAAGTCAAAAATGATAATTGTGTTACAAATTCAATACATTATATTCCCTAACGCCACAGTTTCTGAAGTAAGTGGAAGCTGTTGATCAACTATAATTCTCTGGAAAAATTTAAGGATATAATAATGCGTAAATCAATTTTAAAAGTATTTCTCATAGCGATGGTATCCATCATCACATCTCTGTCTTTTAGTGTCACATCGGCATTGGCTGACGGCAAGGGGTATTTCATTGACCTCATGTACCTACAGGACGGCAAGACCGCTGCGGATGCCAATGTTTATTTTGACAGGGTTATTCCTATCATTGCCAAACACGGCCTGCGCCGGATCACGCCTCCTTTTGAAATCACCATGAAGATGGCGGGGGATATTAGCCCTAATCTGGTAAATATATGGTCCGTTAGTGATCTGCAAAATACTATGAATGATATCTTTTCTGATCCGAAATATCTCGAAAATGTACCTTTGCGTAATAGTATTTTTGATATGAAGCGGTCACATATGTTCATGATGAGAGATACGGAATAGGTCCTGACTCTAATAATTACCAGCACCTTCAGCATAATTATGCTGAAGGTGTTTTTTTGTTTGGTCATATATAGAAAAACCTGCTTATATTGTAAGAAGATGAATATGGGAGGATGGATTTATGCGTTTTTTAATCTTATCGGTGGCTATTCTTATGCTTGGCCTGATGGTCAGCAGTTGCTTGGAACGGGTGGAACAACCGAACAAAGCCCGGCTGGATTGATCGGGACAGGATTAAGAATATCGCAAGTGAGCCGAGGAGCTGGCTGACAGATGAAGGCCATTCACAGTTATCTCATAAAACTTTCCCGGGATAGCTATAATGAGCAGAAAAACCCTGGTTGAATACAAAAAATATTTTATTTTCAGAAAGATATTATTTGGCTCCACAGCAGGCCCTGAAGCCAGTTTGAAAAATTATCGGGATAGTTTTTGAATTCTATGGATTTTAAAAATATATTAAAAATCATTTGATTTATTGTATTACGGGATATAAAGTTATGAAATATTCTTTCAAGCATAAAGAATATTTACTTTTCGGGGCACTTATAAATCTTTTCGGGGCACTTTTAAATAAAGAGGAAATACACCATGAAACAGAAAAAAATAAATAAAGTTTTATTAAGCAGCACTGCTTTGATTGTGGCCATGTCGGGGGGCGTGGGCGCCTATGCAGCGGACGATAAAGCAGAAGCGATCTTTGAAGAAGTTATCGTCACAGCACGTAAACGCGGTGCGGAAGATGTTCAGTCTCTGGCGTCCAGCATCACGGCACTGGGGGCATCAACCCTTGAGAAAATGGGGGTGGCTGATTTTGAAGATTTTGCCTATCAGGTGCCGGGCCTGACCTTTATCGATGGTGGTGCGGGTGAAAAACGTTATATCATTCGGGGCATTCAGTCCGCGGGCCAGCAGCAGGTTGCGGTTTATTACGACGAAGTTCCCTTGCCCGGTGTGCAGGATTCTTCTTCCAACAGTGGCTCCCAGACCACTGATCTTAAAATATATGATATGGAGCGAGTGGAAGTTTTGCGCGGACCGCAGGGCACCACTTTCGGGGCCAATTCACAGACCGGAACCGTGCGTTTTATCACCAAAAAACCTAATTTGAATGAATTTGAAGGTTCTTTCAGGGGAGAACTGTCATCCACAGAAAGCGCCGGGGGACTTAACTGGGGTGCTTTCTCCATGTTTAATGCCCCCATTGTGGAGGACAAGCTGGCGGTGCGTATTGTCGCCTATGCCGACCGGCTGGGGGGGTTCATTGATAATGTCCGCCTGAATAATGATGACATCAACTGGATAGAAACCAAGGGGATCAGGGGTAATCTGCGTCTGGAAGCCACGGAGAATTTAACCCTGGATGCGCAGATATGGCATCAGAGCAGGGACACTGGCGGCGATGCCCGTTTTCAGCCCTTCGACAGCTTTAACCAGAATCCGGCGGATACGGATAATATTGGCCATCTGGATAATGTTGACCCCATCGCCCTGTTCCAGCCGGGTGACCTGACAGTGGGGGATTTCACCAAAACGGACATTCCCGATAGCCAGACTATCTATAGCCTGACCGCCAATTGGGACCTGGGCAGTGTCAACATGACGGCCACGGGATCTTATTACAAGCGGGATTTCGGTTTTAAATTCGATTCCACCTGGATTATATTGTTTCTTGGTGCGCCAGGGGTACGTGATGATCTTTTTCCTGCTCTGACCGATCAGGATCAATCTCTTAAGCAGAAGAATTTTGAAATTCGTTTCAACTCCACCAATGACAGCCCGTTTCAATGGCTGGTCGGGGCATTCTATCGTGACCGGGAAAGCACCTTCAAGAGTTTTGTTCCGGTGGTCAATGCGCAGGGGGTAACCTTTGATCCGGGAACGCCATTCACCGGGCCGTCCGATGCTGTCGGCGCGGGTATCGAAGGCTGTAATCCCTGCGTATTTGCCCGTGTGGCGGATAAGGATATAGAGGAAGTCGCCTTTTTCGGGGAAGCCAGCTACGCGGTTACGGATAAGATTGAAGCCACAGTGGGCCTGCGCTGGTTTCAGGTGGATCAGTCCGATTTCGGGGCAACAGTCTTTCAGTTTGCTCTTTTCAGTTCAGTAATTCCGCCAGCAAATTCGATCAGTGTAACGGAAAATAAACTGATTAAAAAGTTTAATCTGGCTTATAAGCTGAATGATGATATTACATTATACGCTCTAGCGGCTCAGGGATTTCGTCTTGGCGGCACCAACAATCGGGGTATTGCCGAGGTTCCCGCGCTCTTTGGATCTGATCAGATATGGAACTATGAGGTCGGGGCAAAAACCTCATGGTTTGATGATCGCCTGCGGTTGAATGCTGCGGCTTTCCAGATTGACTGGACCAATCTGCAAGTGGCGGGTCAGGACCCTACCGGT
>NVTJ01000171.1 GCA_002401545.1 Alphaproteobacteria bacterium | reverse complement strand
GGGCGGCTTCTGATTCAACGACGGACCCATCGGGGATCATCAGCACCGATTTCATCAGGCCGAGGGAGCCAAATCCCTGTGCCACAGTGTCGGACTGCACATCACCATCATAATTTTTACAGGCCCAGACGAATTCCCCGTTCCATTTCATGGCACAGGCGACCATGTCATCAATCAGCCGATGTTCATAAGTGATGCCGGCATCGGCGAATTTGGCCGAAAACTCACTGTCGAATATTTCCTGAAATAAATCCTTGAACCGGCCATCATAGGCTTTCAGAATGGTATTCTTGGTGCTGAGATAAACCGGCCAGCCCCGGTTCAGGCCGTAATTCATACAGGCGCGGGCAAAACCCCGGATGCTTTCGTCAAGGTTATACATGGCCATGGCAACCCCGGGGCTGGTGAAGTTGAATACTTCACGTTCGATGGGTTCGCCGCCGTCTTCCGGCTCAAATTTTATGGTCAGTTTTCCGGCGCCCGGCACCAGAAAGTCAGTGGCGCGGTACTGGTCACCAAAGGCATGACGGCCAATAACGATGGGGTGGGTCCAGCCCGGCACCAGACGTGGTACGTTGGCGCATATAATCGGCTCGCGGAACACTGTGCCGCCCAGAATATTACGGATGGTGCCATTGGGGGAACGCCACATCTGTTTGAGGCCAAATTCCTCAACCCGCTGTTCGTCCGGGGTAATGGTCGCGCATTTGACCCCGACGCCATATTTCAGGATGGCATTGGCGGCATCAATGGTAATCTGGTCATCGGTTTCATCACGTTTCTCAATGCTGAGATCGTAATATTTCAGATCAATATCAAGGTAAGGATGGATCAGCTTGTCCTTGATCCATGCCCAGATGATACGTGTCATTTCATCGCCGTCCAGTTCGACAACAGGATTTTCTACTTTGATTTTAGCCATATTGAACCTTTGTTTAAGAATAGCAGCACAGAAGTTTTGTACCATTTGGCGCAAACTATCATTGCTTATCCCATAAGTGAAGGGCAGAAACAAAGAATCTGTCTATATGAGGGTGTTTTTTGTGATCAGTTCGACCTCTGGCAGTGATTTGAGCAGGGGAACTACATCTTCCACGGTCTTTACCACATGAAACAGGTCCCGTGTTTGGGGGTCGGTGAATTCCTGTTCGATGAAATTCTCTATCAGGGTCAGGAAGGGTTGCCAGTAATCATCCATATTGACAATCACAATCGGTTTATTATGCAGCCCCAGCTGTTTCCAGGTAATCACTTCGATGGTTTCATCCAGGGTGCCGATACTGCCCGGCAGAGCGACAAAGGCATCGGAATGATCAAACATTTTCCGTTTGCGGTCATGCATGTTATCAACCACAAAGAAATCAGTGGCCTCTTTCCACCCGCCTTCTGCTTCGTCCAGATGGCGGGGAATGATCCCGGTAACCTTTCCGCCCTCCTTCATAACCCTGTTGGCGATAATGCCCATCAGACCCACATTGCCGCCGCCGTAAACCAGACGGATTTTTTCCTTCGCCAGGATTTTACCAAAATTCCCGGCAATCTTCCTGAAATGATCGTTTCGGCCCGCACGGGAACCGCAATAAACGCAGAGGGATTTGATATGAGCCATATTTTAACTGTAAATCCTTTGAAAATCTATCTTCCTGTTGTCACAGTTTTGACAATTTTTTACCCTACCCATGACGTAATCATATAGCAACTGTGTTAATGAATATATTATTCAGCCTGGCAGAAAATAAATTGATACTGACATTCCTTTTGCGATGCAGTATATAACCTGTGCGCTTTTTTAATTGATTTGGTGAGTGTTTGACAGAGCAGCCTTCAGAAATCCCCTTGAAAAGGGAAAAAACCGGTTCGGACTGGGCCTTGAGGATCAGTATCACGGTACTGGTTTTTGTGGCGGTTGGGGCTGTTCTGTGGATTGTTTTTTTTGCCGAGGACCGGGCAAAAGATTTCTTTTCTTCTGACAATCTGCCGGATATTCCATTGGAGAAAACTTTGCCGCAGGAGGCCGGGCCGCAGCCGCCCCAATCTGCGGACAGGACAATTGCCATATTGCCAAGCTTTGACATCGTGCGGATCAGTCGAAATGGTACCGGGGTGATTGCGGGCCGCGCCGAACCCAACAGTGATATTTATGTCTATGCCCGTGACAAGATCATTGGCTCTGCGGTGGCTGACCGCAACGGGGAATGGGTGTTGTTATATGATGACCCTCTGCCCAGCGGCCCGACAGAACTTAGCCTGAAATCCATAATGCCCGGTGCGCTGGAGGTATTTTCCAGCAATGTTGTGATCGTTGCGGTACCCGGCCGGAATGATGATCGTTTTATCGAAGATGAAACCAACGGGGTGATTGTTATATTAAGCCCACGGACCGGGGGCGGACCCACAAGGGTTCTGCAAAAACCGCGTCTGGTGAATTTTGCCGAACTTGCCAAGGGGCTGTCGCTGGACAGTCTGGATTATGGCGGAAATTCAAACACGGTTATTTCCGGCACAGCTTTGAGAAATACCCGGGTGAGACTTTATCTGGACAATGATTATCTTGCCGAGGTGACGGCTTCTGATGAGGGTATTTGGTCTCATTCCTTCGTTAAGGAACTGGATTTTGAAGAACATGTCATTCGCATTGATCAATTGCTGGATGATGATAATGTGGAGGTCCGTATTGAACAGCCTTTCACCCGCGACACAGATATTGATATCACCAAAGCCAAGGGTGAGGTGATTGTACGTCCTGGCAACAGCCTGTGGCATATCGCACGCCGGCTTTACGGGTCGGGTTTCCATTATACGATGATTTTCGGCGCCAACAAAAATTTGATCATGGACCCTGACCTGATTTATCCGGGACAGAAATTTGCCCTGCCGACCGGCCCTGTTACAGAGCCTTAAAATCCGGTAAATAATTCCCATATCAGTATAGCTTACGAAATTAAAATTTACATGAGGGAGAAATTGTGGCCCATCGCATGCGTTCACATCAGCCGTCCGATGATGACGGGGAAGAAACTACCAGTGAGAATCATTGGCAGACCATAAAGACTTTGCTGCCCTTCATCTGGCTGAAGGGGCGGTGGGATCTCAGGGTCCGGGTTGTTCTGGCGGTGATTTTTCTGGTCACGGCAAAATTAATCGGTATTTATGTGCCTTTTTTGTTCAAGGATGCGGTTGATGCCCTGATCCCCGGGTTTCAGGCAGACGCGCAATCGGTTGTCATTGCCGTGCCGCTGGTCTTCATCCTGAGCTATGGTCTGGGGCGGGTTCTCAGCCTGTTTTTTGGTCAGATAAGGGACGCGGTTTTTGCCCGTGTCGGCCAGAATGCCGTAAGAAACCTTGCCCTCAGCACCTTCCGTCACCTGCATAGGCTGTCCCTGAAATTTCATATGGAGCGCAAGACTGGCGGCCTTAGCCGGGTGATTGAACGTGGTACGCGGGGCATTGATTTCCTGCTGCGTTTTATGTTGTTCAACATCCTGCCGACCCTGCTGGAGATATTTCTGATTACCTTTATTTTCTGGTCAAAATTCGGTTTCTATTATGCTCTGGTCACCTTTATTTGTCTGGCAGGTTATATTTTATATACTATGGCGGTGACGGACTGGCGGTTGAAATTCCGCCGGGAAATGAATAAACAGGATACCGAGGCCAATACCAAGGCCATTGACAGCCTGTTAAATTTTGAGACAGTCAAATATTTCACCAATGAAGAACATGAAGCCCGGCGTTATGATGTGGCGCTGGCGAAATATGAGCAGGCCTCTGTTCGCAGCCAGACATCACTGGCCATGCTTAATGTGGGGCAAAGCCTGATTATTTCTGCCGGGCTGGTGATCGTTTTGCTGATGGCGGCGCAGGGGGTGATTGACGGCCAGTTCACAATCGGTGAATTTGTGCTGGTTAATTCATTGCTGATCCAGATTTATATGCCGCTTAATTTTCTGGGTATGGTTTACCGCGAGATCAAGCAGTCCCTTGTGGATATGGAAAAGATGTTTGCCATGATCCGAAAAGAATCCGACGTCATTGATGTGCCGGGTGCGGACGAGCTTAAGATCAGTGGTGGAGAAGTGGAATTTGATAATGTCTCATTTCATTATAATGAAAACAGACCCATTCTGAAGAATATTTCCTTTAAAGTGGCCGCCGGTACCACAACGGCGATTGTCGGGGCCAGCGGTGCGGGAAAATCAACTGTTTCCCGGATATTATTCCGTTTTTATGATGTGACAGAGGGCCGTATTCTTATTGACGGGCAGGATATAAGCCGCGTTACGCAGAAAAGCCTGCGCCGCCAGATTGGGGTAGTGCCACAGGATACGGTGCTTTTCAATGATACGATCCGTTATAATATCCGCTATGGCCGCCCCGGTGCCAGTGATGAAGACGTGGTGGCGGCAGCAAAACATGCCCAGATTCATAGCTTTATCAGCGAACTTCCCGATCAATATGACAGTGAGGTTGGCGAACGGGGCCTGAAATTATCCGGGGGAGAGAAACAACGGGTTGCCATTGCCCGGACGATCCTGAAAAATCCTGCTATATTATTACTGGACGAGGCCACATCGGCATTGGACAGCCATACGGAGCAGGGCATTCAGCAGGCACTTGAGGCAATATCCCTGCAGCGGACCACCATTGTGATCGCCCACAGGCTGTCAACCATCGTCAAGGCCAATGAGATCATTGTTCTGGCGGCGGGTGAAATTATAGAGCGCGGCACCCATGACGAACTGCTTGGGCGCCGGGGGGCATATTATGGCATGTGGCAGAAACAGAAAGAGGCGACAGAAGCCCTGCAGAAGCTGGTGGAGCTCGACGCGTTTAATCCTGAAGGCGATAAAACCGTTTGATGATGGCCACAGACTGCATTACAAATAGCATATGAAAAATACATTGGACAAAATCATGGATAATTTACCACCCATATTAGGCTATTTCCACAAGGAAGGGCATAAATTCATTTTGGGATTTGCCGCCGTTACCGTTCTTTTCTATTTACTGGGCATGGACCTTTTGGGTGTTATTGGGTTGATACTGACTATCTGGTGTGCTTATTTTTTCCGGGACCCTGAACGGGTAACGCCAATGAAGGACGGGTTGGTCATCAGCCCGGCAGACGGGGTTATACAGTCTGTTTGTGATGCTGTGCCGCCGCAGGAACTGGGACTGGGGGAGGAGGTTCGCACCCGTGTCAGTATTTTTATGAATGTTTTTGATGTCCATGTGAACCGGGTTCCTGTGGATGGTACGATTATAAAACAGGTCTATACGCCGGGCAAATTTCTTAATGCCTCTCTGGAAAAAGCCAGCGTGGACAATGAAAGACATGCGCTGTTGCTTAAATCCAAATCGGGTCGGGAATATGCGTTTGTTCAGGTGGCTGGACTGATCGCCCGGCGTATATTATGCTGGGCGGAGGATGGAAGAGACTATAAGGCGGGGGAACGGTTCGGCCTGATCCGTTTTGGCAGCCGGGTGGATGTTTATCTGCCTGAAGGCGTGCATTCAATGGTCTGTGTTGGCCAGCGTGCCATCGCCGGAGAAACCATCATTGCCAATGAGAAAACCAGAGAGCGTAACCGCGAAGGTGAAATTCGTTAAAAAATAACCCGGGACTGAATTCATGCCTGATCGA
>NVTJ01000170.1 GCA_002401545.1 Alphaproteobacteria bacterium | reverse complement strand
TTGGCAGGCGTAATTACCGATAACAAACACCAACCCCGCCAGCCCCAGCCACGCCATGCCAAGCGCGGCAAAGGCCTTGTCGGTCAGCGCCTCGCGGTGCATCAGAACCGGCAACAGGTCAAAGGTTTCGGGCAGCGCCAGCGCCAAAGTGGCAATCAGGCAGGTCGCCCCCCAGCAGATCGCCACCAGCGACACAGGGGATATGGGGGATACGGGCGACATGGGGGATGCGGATGACAGGGCGCGCATCAGGCCGCCATTTTGGCCTGCGTGGCCCGGTAGATGGCAATATCAGCCGCACAAAGCGCGGTGATCTGGGCGCGCAGCTCTGGCGGCACCAGGGTTGGGCTGGGGGCGCGATTGCGGTGCACCCATGGCACCAGCCCGCCGGTCAGGTGGCGCAGACCTTTGGTGAAGGCGGCGGGATTGCTCAGATCGCCGACCAGATCAAACTGGGCCAGCGCCAATTTGGCAGTGTCTATGGCCCGGTTTTGATCGGCGCTTTGATTTTGATCCTGCTGCTGGCCGCCAAAGTAAAACAGATATTGGCTGGCGATGCGGGGCGCGTCTTTGCAGGTCAGAAACCCGGCCAGACTATTGGGGCGGGTCGGGTCTGGATGGCGCCGTTGCAGGTAATGATAATGCGACACGAACCGGTCAACCGGGTCGCGCAGCAGGGTGATAAAGGCATAGTCAGGTGCTGATCCGGTTGTCTGTCCCGTTGTCTGTCCTGTTCCCCGCAGCCCGGCATCATAGCGCACATGCCCGGAAATACAGCGCACCCCGCTGGCCATAAGTCGCTGCAAATCACGGCGGCGCTGGTCATAATCGGCCAGAATGCGCGCCGCCCCGGTGATGCCGGGGGTCAGCTCGAGGGTCAGCTCGGCGACGGCGGCAGCGCTGCGGGCCAGATCAATCGTCGCCTGACTATAAAAATACCGCGCCCGCAGCGCCGCGCCAAAACTAGAGCCGCCGCATTTGGGCACGTGAATATAAACGATCCCCCGCATAATACCTCAAATTTTCCCGGCTCTGTTTGCCTTTTGTTAATAAAGACACGCCAAGGTTAACGGGCACTTAAGATGGTGGGGGTGGTGTGATGACCCAACAAGGTTTGACAAGATATGCACATCATTCATCTGGTGACCCGGCTTTTGCGGGCGGGTTCTGAGGAAAATACGATTGAAACCTGCAAATGGCAGGTAAAAGCGGGGCACAAGGTCACGCTGATCCATGGGCGCGACGCCGATCCGTGGTGGCAGGACAACCCGGTGGCGGGGGTCGATCTGCTGGGGTTGCCGCAAATGGTGCATCCCCTTGATCCGCTGGCGGATATGCGGGCGCTGCGGGCGTTGCGGACGGCCTATCGCCGGTTGCAGCCCGATGTGATCCATACCCATCAAAGCAAGGCTGGCATTCTTGGCCGTCTGGCGGCCACGGTCGTGCCGGATGCGGTGGTGGCGCATACTATTCATATCGTGCCGTTCGAGGGCGTCAGCCGCGCCAAGCAGGCGTTTTATATCGGTGCCGAAAAGCTGGCAGCGCGGCGCACCGATGTGTTTATTGGCGTGTCCGAGGCGGTGGGCCATGCCTATGTCACGGCCGGGATCACCCGGCGCGGGCGGGTGCATTGCGTGCGCTCGGGCATTGATCTGGCGCGGTTCCGCAATGCGGCGCTGCCAGATGACTGGCGGGCGCTGTTGGGGGTGAAACACGGCAATGCCCGGCCTCGGGTGGCGCTGATGCTGGCGGCGTTCGAGCCGCGCAAGCGCCATGTCGAATTCCTGCAAGCCTTTGCCCGCGCGGCGGGTACCCTGCCTGACCTGAAATTGCTGCTGGCCGGGGCTGGCCCGGAAGAGGCCCGGGTGCGGGCCGAGGTTCAGCGCCTGGGCCTGCAGGATGCTGTGGTGTTTTGCGGCCACCGCGCCGACCCCGAGGCACTGTTGGCGCTGGCGGATGTGTCGCTGCTGACATCCGAGCGCGAAGGCCTGCCACGGGTGGTGGTGCAATCTATCGCGGCGGGCTGTCCGGTGTTGGTGAATGATATGCCGGGGATCGGCGAGGTGATCCGCGACGGGACCAACGGCCATATCGCCCCGCGCGGCAGTCTGGATGGGATCGTCGCGCAATTGCGGTCAGTTTTGGCCAATGATGTCGGGTTAAAACGGCTGAGCACCGGGGCGCTGGCCACCGATGTGGACCCGTGGTCGCTGACCAGCATGGGCGCGCGCACCACCACGCTTTATGGGCTGCCAGCGCAGGCACAATCGGCGATGCGCGCCGCGTGACGCTGTATATTAGCGCCCGGTTTTTGACCCAACCCGCGTCGGGCGTGCAGCGCTATGCGCGCGAGCTGCTCGGGGCGTTTGATCAGCGATTGGCGGCAGACCCAGACCTGCGCAACATGGTCGGGCCGGTGGTGGCGCTGTATCCTGCCACAGGGATAGACGATCCCGGCTGGTCGCAGATCCGGCTGCAAGGTTTGTCCGGCGGCGCGGGGCATCTGTGGGAGCAGGGCGCGCTGTGGCGCGCCAGCCGGGATGGCACCCTGCTAAGCCTTGGCAACAGCGGGCCGCTGGCGCACCCGGCCCATATTCTGGCGCTGCACGACGCCAATATCTATGAAATCCCACAGGCCTATTCGCGCCGCTATCGCCTGTGGCACAAGGTGCTGCGCCCGGCATTGGCGCGCCGCGCGGCGGCATTGATAAGCGTCAGCCGGTTCTCGGCCACGGCGCTGGCGCAGCGCCTGTCGGTGCCCGAGGCGCGGTTTTCAATCGTGCCCAACAGTGCCGAGCATATCCTGCGCCACGCCGCCGATCCGCAGGCGTTGGCCAACCGGGGGCTAAAGCCGCAAGGCTATTGGCTAAGCGTCGCCAATCAATCGCCAAACAAGAACATCGCCCGGCTGGTGGCCGCGCATCAGACTTTGGGCCAGCAGGCCCCGCCTTTGGTGATTGTTGGCGGAGATGCGCCGGGACTTGCCAGTCATACCTCCGGCCACCCCCCCGGCAGCGCGCGGTTTCTTGGTCGGGTCAGTGACGCCGAATTGCGGGCGCTTTATGCTGGCGCGGCGGGTTTCTTGTTCCCGTCGTTATATGAGGGTTTCGGCATTCCACCGCTTGAGGCGATGGCTTTGGGCGTGCCGGTTCTGGCCGCGCGCCGCGCCGCGCTGCCCGAGGTTTTGGGTAACGCGGCGATGTGGTTTGATCCCTTATCTGTCAGCGATATGGCCCGGGCCATGCGGGCGCTTATGGCTTTGCCCGCCGCCGCCCGGGCGCAATGGATCGCTGCCGGGCAGGCCCGCGCCGCCGGTTTCACCTGGCAGGCCAGCGTCGATCAGTTAATTCCGGTACTGATCCCGGTGTTGCGCCAAACCGCAGTGAGGACAGCCAGCAAGGATTTGAAAAGCCGCGCGCTGCGGTCGGCCTAGGGTTCTGGCCCTAGCTGCCGGTTCGCGCCAGCACGCACAGCACCGTGCGCAGGATCAGCCCCACATCGGTGCGCAGCCCCACCTCGTGACTATACTGCCGGTCCAGCCGAACCCGGCGACTATAACAGCCATCGCGACGCCCATGCACCTGCCACATGCCGGTCACACCGGGGCATTGCGACAGGTAAACCTGCTGGTCGGTTCCGTAAAAAATCAGCTCGGTGGTGGTGATCGGGCGCGGGCCAACCAGCGACATGTCGCCCCGCAGAACGTTCCAGATCTGCGGCAGCTCGTCCAGGCTGGTTTTGCGCAAAATCCGCCCCAGACGGGTGACCCTTGGGTCGTTCTTTAGCTTAAAACCTCTGGCCCATTCCGTCGCGGCCTTTGGGTCGCCGCGCAAGGTATCCTGCAACACCTGATCGGCGTTTGCCACCATGGTGCGCACTTTCCAACAGCGAAACACCCGGCCATCGCGGCCAATCCGTTTGTGGCCGTAAAACCCCGGCCCGCCATCAAGGCGCGCCATCAGGCCAAGCCCGGTAATCAGCGGTATTAGCAGCGGCAGAAAGATCAAGATTAACGCCACATCCAGTAACCGCTTGCCAAGCCGGGCATAAAATCCCGCTGCCGCCCTTTTCGGCGCGCCAACGCCAGCGTCGACCAGATCGAGATGGGTCATCCAGGAACATCCTTTGCGTGGCCCACCCACTCGGAGTTCATGAACCGAAGTTCACAAACGATTAACCACATTTGGGGTTAATGCCGGGTTAATGGTACCGGGATGTGCACAGGTTTAGCACAGGGCCGATAAGGGCTATCAGGTCGAGAGAAACTGCACCCCATCGGCATCAATCCGCGCCGCTGTCAGGCGACCCGTGGCATAGGCGCCGGTGTCAATTGATATCCGGCCATCTTTCGCCAGCGGTGCATCAACAATTGTGTGGCCATGCACCACCCAAAGCCCATCGGGGCGCGGGGTTTTGGCAAATTCAGGGTGGCCCCAGACCAGAAAATCCTCGCGCTGGCCGGCGATCTCTATCATCGGGTCAGCCCCGGCGTGCACCAGCGCCACATTGCCCGACTGCCAACTTAGCGGCAGGTGGCGCAACCAGTCAATCAGCGGCGCGCCCATGGCCGCCTTCAACGCGGCGCTGGCCTTTTCAAGATCGCCGCTCGCCGCGGTTTCCGACAGGCCGGTGATGCCGAAACTGGCCAGGGTTTGCAGCCCGCCAAAGCGCAGCCAGTTGCCGCCTTTGGATTTAGGGCTGTCAAGAAACCCCAGCAGCATCATCTCGTGATTGCCTTTCAGGCAGGTGATCGCCGGATTGGCGTGCAAGAATCGCAGCACCTCGGCGCTGTGCTCGCCCCGATCGACGTAATCGCCGACGCAAAACACCGGGGTTTCAGCCTCAAACTGGCCCAGCAGCCGCTGCAACAGGTCAAGCCGCCCGTGAATATCGCCGATCGCGTAAAAGGCGCTGTCCGGCGTGATCGGTCTGGGGGGGCTTTTGCTGCGCCGTTTGCGGGCAAGCCAGGATTTAAACATTGCTCGTACCTTGATCAGGGGGTGTTTGTGGTATTTCAGGCGCAGTCACAGATGAATTGATATATTGCAAGGCGAGAGCTGTGAAGGCGACGCGGCAATTTGGTAAAGGAACGGCACGTTGCCGGGGGTTATGTTTATGCGGTTTGCCGCATGTTTTTGTATCAGTGCCATGAGCGCAATCGTCGTTTCAGACACCGCACACGCGCAAAACCTGTCGACCTACGGGACGCCGGGCCTGTTGGATATGCCAACCGCCGAAGTGCTGCCGGATGGTAATCTGGCGTTCACGGTTTCGAATTTTGGGTCGACGAGCCGAAGCACTCTGACGTTTCAGATGCTGCCGTGGGTCTATGGCAGTTTTCGCTATGCGATTATCAAGGATTACGACGGGGCCATTGGCCACCGCTATGACCGCAGCTTTGATCTGCATTTCCAATTGGCTGAGGAAACCCCAACCCGCCCCGCCCTGGCCTTTGGCCTGCGCGATTTCGGCGGCACCGGGATTTATTCAAGCGAATATTTCGTTGCCACCAAAACCTTTGCCGATCGTTTTATGGTGACGGGTGGTATCGGCTGGGGACGCCTGGCAGGGCGCAACAGTTTTTCTAACCCACTTGGGATCTTCGGAGATAGCTTTAAAACCCGCCCGGCTTCGAACGCTGGGGGCATTGGTTCAACCGGTCAGCTTGATTTCGGCTCGTGGTTTCGC
>NVTJ01000169.1 GCA_002401545.1 Alphaproteobacteria bacterium | reverse complement strand
TTCCCGCCGATGACATGACCGACCCGGCGGTCAGCGCCATTCTTTCCCACCTTGATACCCTTGTAATCCTCTCGCGGGAACAGGCCGGGCGGGGCATTTATCCCGCCGTTGATCCTCTGCTTTCTCAAAGCAAGATGCTGGAAAAACATATTGTGGGGGAACGGCATTATAATATTGCCCGCACCGTACGCGAACATCTGGCGCATTATAACGAGTTGGAAGATATTATTGCCATGTTGGGTATAGAGACCCTCTCACCGACAGATCGCCGGATTGTAACGCGTGCCCGGCGTCTGCAGCGTTATCTGAGCCAGCCTTTCCATACGGTCGCGAGTCATTCCGGCATTGAAGGGGTCTCTGTAAGTCTGGTGGATACATTGTCGGATTGCGAGGCCTTCCTGAACGGCGATTATGATGATCTGCCAGAGGAAGAATGTTACATGCGGGGGTCCATGAAAGATGAACCCGTGAGGAGGGCTTCATGAAAACATTCCTTCTGCATCTGCAATCGGGACTGCAATATGAGAAAGTCGAGGATGTTGTCAGTTTTATCGGCTGTGATGCAACCGGCACCTTCGGTCTGCTGGCCGGTCATGAACGTATGATGACCATTCTTGGTTTCGGGCTGGCACGGTTTCGTGTGTCGGGCGGAACATGGCATTATATCGCTTTGCCGGGGGGCGTGGTATATTTTGTGGACAATGAACTCTATATTAGTACGCACCGTTTTGTTCATGGTAATAACTATAGCATTGTTGCCGCCGCCATATCAGACGTTCTGGCAAAGGAAGAGGAAATACGCCATGATTTCAAAAGCAGTATCAGCAGAATGGAACAGGAAATGACCCGTCGCCTGTGGCAGCTCCAGCGCGAGAGGGGTTGAGCCTTGGAAGACAAGGGTAAGCAAAAACTTGAACAGGCCGCACAAAGGGATGCGGAAAGAATGCATAAAGCGGAAAAAAACCGTCCCACATTGATGGCTCAGACGGCTTTTCTGGGAAGTCTGGCCTTGATGTTTATTATTCCTGTGATCGGCGGGGCATACCTCGGGCGCTGGGTCGACGGGTTCTTTGAAGGTTATTCGGTGCGCTGGACCGTCAGCCTGATCGTGCTGGGCGTCGCCATGGGAATGGTCAATATCTGGCTATTCATTAAGGAGAGACCGTAATGAGTGAGATTGCCATTGTATTTCATTTGGGGCCACTGGGTATCACCTCAACGATTGTTATGAGTTGGGCAATTATGCTGATGCTCGGGCTTGTCAGCTTTCTGGCCACGCGGCGGTTAAGTGAGAATAATCCCGGAATGATACAGGCCACATTGGAAGCTGTGGTATCGGCCATTGAAGATAGCGTTAATGATATGATGCCGGGACGCGCCGGTTTTCTGGTGCCTTTTATCGGCTCACTATGGATATTCATTGTTGTGGCCAACTTAACCGGTATCATTCCCGGACTGCATTCACCAACCGGGGATCTGTCACTGACGGCAGCACTGGCAGTATTGGTTTTTCTGTCGGTGCATTGGTACGGAATCCGCGCTGATGGACTTCGCGGTTATCTGCAACATTATATGAGGCCCAGCCCGCTGCTTTTTCCTTTCCATATTGTCAGTGAATTTTCCCGTACACTGGCTCTGGCCGTACGGCTGTTTGGCAATATGGCGAGCTTGGAAATGGCAGCACTACTGGTGCTTATTGTCGCCGGTTTTCTGGTGCCGATACCGCTGCTGCTGCTTCATGTTGTTGAAGCATTGGTTCAGGCGTATATTTTTGGAATGCTGGCGCTGGTTTATATTGCCGGCGGCATTCAATCCCAACAGAACACAAAAGAAAGAACGGAAGAAACATCATGACCACAATAGGATTACTTATCATCGTTTCAACAGCGGCGGCGCTGCTGGCCATTGCGCTTGGCGTTATGCTGCCCGCCGTTGCCATGGGGCGGGCGATTGCACAGGCCATTGATGCCATTGCGCGTCAACCGGAATCGGAAAAATCAATCTTGCGCACATTATTTATCGGTCTTGCCATGATTGAGTCTCTGGCAATTTATGTGCTGGTGATCGTGCTGATCGTGCTGTTCCGCAACCCGATGCTTGAATATTTATTACCGCAGTAAAAATAATGCAAATTGATCTGACCACATTCATTCTTGAGCTGATAAACTTTGCCGTTCTGGTGTGGATATTAAACCATTTTCTCTACAAACCCGTGCAGGGGATAATGGCCCGACGCCGCGCGAAAATTGAAAAAATGGTTCAGGAGGCTGAGGCACAAAAAGCCGAGGCAGGACTGTTGCGGGATCAGTATGAAAGCCGTGTCAGGAACTGGGAACGGGAACAGGCCACCGCCCATGCCGCCCTCACCAAGGAGCTGGCGGTCACGCGCGAAAATGGTCTGGATGATGTGCGCCAGGCGGTGGAGAAAGAAAAGCAACGTCTTGAGGTGGCAGAGGCCAAGAAACAGGCCGACAGGCAACGCGAAATCGAAAGACGCGCCCTGACACAGGCTGTGGCCTTTGCCGGAAAGTTTCTGCAACGTCTTGCTGACCCGGAACTGGACATAAAATTAGCCGAAGTTTTAATACAGGATATTGAAACCTGGCCTGCTGAGAAAATAGAGACCCTGGCCAAGGCAGTAGCGGAAAGGGAGGGTGAAATCACGGTGACCAGTGCGCGTGCGTTGACACCATCTGTCCAGAAGTCTCTGGAAAAAAAGCTGTCCGTCAAACTTGGCCAGAAGTGCAAGATGAACTTTTCAGTTGACGACACGTTGATAACCGGACTTCGCCTTACGGTTGGACCTTGGGTCTTGCAGGCCAATGCCAAAGACGAACTGGCCTTTTTTGCAGGGAAACCTGAGCATGACAACTGATACTCCTCTTCTTGACGCAAAGGATAAATGGCTGGATGAGTACCGCTTCACGCCGCGCATGATGGAACGCGGGACGGTGACGGCTGTTGGTGACGGCGTGATGTGGATCGAGGGACTGCCTTCAGCGAAGATCGAAGAACTGGTGCGCACGGAAGACGGATCACTGGCGCTGGTTTATCTTTTATCACCACAGCGCATCGGCGCTATTATCCTTGAGGAATCACCGGACCTCAGTGCCAGAGCATCGGCTGTCCTTACCGGACAGCGGCTGACGATATGTACCGGGGATGACTACCTGGGCCGGGTTGTCGATCCTCTGGGGATGCCACTGGATGGGGGTGGTCTTATTAAAGGCGAAGATGAGCGTTTTCTGGATCATCCTTCGCCACCGATTACGGTACGGGATTTTGTTCATGAGCCGCTTTATTCCGGCAACCGGATCGTTGATACCATGATCCCGATCGGTTACGGTCAGCGGCAATTGCTCATCGGTGATAACGGGACCGGCAAAACAACGCTGGCCCTTGATACCGTTCTGAACCAAAAAGACAAAGATACCCTGTGTGTATACGTCCTCATCGGGCAACGGCGGTCCGCTATTGTTTCCTTAATTGAAACGCTGCGAAAAACCGGGGCGCTGGCCTATACCGTTGTGATGGTTGCCGAAGCGACAGCAATGCCCGGACTACAATATCTTGCCCCCTTCGCCGGCTGTGCGTTGGCAGAACACTGGATGGAATTGGGCAAGCGGGTGCTGATTGTTTATGATGATCTTTCCACTCATGCACAGATATACCGTGAACTGTCTTTGCTTTTGCGGCGGCCACCGGGACGCGAAGCTTACCCCGGGGATATATTCTACCTTCATTCCCGTCTGTTGGAGCGATCAACCTGTCTTGCGCCGGAAAAAAGTGGCGGCAGCATGACCGCACTGGCCATCGTCGAAACCCAGCAGGACGAGATTTCGGCCTATATCCCCACCAACCTGATTTCCATCACTGACGGACAGATATATTTTGATCAGAAATTATTCGCGGCGGGCGTTCTCCCCGCCATTGATGTCACCCGGTCAGTGTCCCGCATAGGCGGTGCCGCGCAGCATACGGCCATAAAAAAGGAAGCGGCGAGGATGAAACTTGATTATCTTCAGTTTTTGGAGCTGGAGGTCTTCTCCCATTTCGGCGCGAAGCTGGAAGACAAAATACAAACCCGACTGGCGAAAGGCCGCCTGTTGAGAATTATTTTAAGACAGGACAGTCAAAGCCCCTTTTCACCACGGGCACAACTGGCCTGGATGATTGCGTTCAATGATGGCCTGTTTGCCGCACTGGATGAGGCGACGACGAAAACGGCACTTGATAAAATTTCCGCTGTTGCCGATGGCTCCCTCTTGTCGCTGGATGATGCACGCCCCCAATGGGCGGCCTTGATAAGGGGCATATTATGAGCCGCCGCCAGATCATTGCCCGAAAGATTGACCGATACGGTGATGTCCGCACCATGCTTGTGGCCATGAAGAACTTGGCCCTGATGGAAATTCATAAACTCGGTGCGCAGATTGAACGACAGAATCAATTGCTTGAGACCGTCGCTCGTGTGGCAGATGATTTTTCCTCTTTTTACCCCCTGCCTGTGATGACCGGCATGGCTGTTTGTATAGTGATTGGGACAGAGCGCGGCTTTTGTGGCGAGTTTAATACGGAGCTTATGGCGCCGCTCCGCGCCCGGCAAGAACGTGGCGAGAAAATCCTCATCGTTGGCCGCCGTCTTGCGGAACGACTGATGGAAGAAGGCACTTTTAAAGCCATGACCGGGGCCACAGTTGCCGAGGAAGTGCCGACCATTCTGGAACAACTGGCCATATGGCTGGAACAAACCCAGGCTCAGTCACCGGACTTGCCGATAAATGTTAAGGTCTTATATCAGGATGAGGTCGCAGGCAGGCCTGTTTTCAGAACCATCCTGCCCTTGCCCGTCCCGGAAAGCGCCAGAAAAGACTTCAGTCACAAGCCTTGCCTTACCCTTGACCCGCCCGCTTTTCTGATGGCACTGGGGGAGCAAGCGCTGATGCTGTCGCTGGAAGGATATTTTACGCTTTCACTTGCTGCCGAGAACCGCAGGCGGCTGGTGCATATGGAAAGCGCCCTGCACCGACTTGATGACAGGACAATTGGTCTGAAACGGCGGATGAATGCTGCGCGGCAGGAAGATATTATTCAGGAAATTGAAACCATTATGCTGGGCAGCAGTGGGGGCAATTGAGACCAGAAAGGCTCTAGCCGACCAATCTATGTTCCCGCACATGTCCCTTTGATATGGCGACAA
This sequence comes from Alphaproteobacteria bacterium, assembly GCA_002401545.1. Taxonomy (GTDB): domain Bacteria; phylum Pseudomonadota; class Alphaproteobacteria; order Sphingomonadales; family Emcibacteraceae; genus Paremcibacter. The sequence goes on along the minus strand of NVTJ01000169.1, from coordinate 688 downwards.
TTTCACCTTCTGCCAGAGGGAGCCACGGCTCATCGGTGAGCGGTATGCTGGCAACAAGTATGACATCCTGATGTTGTGGCGGTAATGTCACGCCGCCATCTGCCAAAGTTACTTCACCCTCCCGGCAGCTCCTTTGGAGAAGATATAACCCCGGTGGATGAATACCCCCGTCCGGTTGGTGCCTGCGGTGGGCATGGGCGAAAAGTATGTCGGCATCGGCATAGAGGAAATTAGCGGGGCCAAAGACACGAAGATCAGCGGCGAAATCTGCTATGATATCAAGTCTGGCCTCTAAGGATGGTATAATGTCTTGTCCGGCTTTCCAGAGATGAGCCAGACGGTCCAGCAGTATGCAGAAAGCCAGTTCAGAATCCGTATCCCCGACAGGATGATAACGGCCCGGGATGAAATCAGGATCGTGTTGGATACCTGTTAAGTCTCCATTATGGGCGAAGATATGCTGACGGCCCGACAGCTCACGGGCAAAAGGATGCGTATTGCACAATATCCTGTCCCCGTGAGTGGCCCGGCGAATATGGGATATTATCATCGGGCTGGGCGGGGAATTCTGTTCAATATACTGGACGAGCTTACTCTCGCTGACAGGCTCCGGCTCACGGAACAGGGAAACATCATTCCCGTCATAAAATGCCACTCCCCAGCCATCGCGAGGGCCTTTGTTCCTGCC
>NVTJ01000168.1 GCA_002401545.1 Alphaproteobacteria bacterium | reverse complement strand
GACACTCCCCCTCCTCGCATAAGCTCGGGTGGCCCCATAATCTAATAATGGGCCTTGCCTCAGACCTGATGCGGTCTTCGGTTAGTGAACCATTCATGGACAAAAGAAAACATCCTAAATGGCAGGGGAATAACCAACATCAAAACGGCGTTTGATTCTGTCGGTTAACATGTCACGGGTCTGACGAAAGGCCGAGATAATATTCTCCCGGTTGCCCATAACGGCGGTGGGGTCCAATGTGGGCCAATATTCGACCTGACAATCCTGTGTGCGGGTCAGGTCAATGGCTTTATGATGTGCTTCCGGGCTTAGGGTGACCACAAGATCAAAGGATGAATCCATCAGGTTTTCAAATCTTTTGGGGCTGTGGCGGGATATATCCAGCCCGATTTCATCCATGACGAAGATGGCAAAGGGATTGGCGTTGTCTTCTTCGGCCCGGATGCCACAACTGTCGGTAAAAATATGATGACCGCAGTAATATTTTGTCAGTGCCTCGGCCATGGCAGAGCGTACCGCATTGAAATTACAGATAAACAGGACACTATGAGGCATCTCAAGGGGGGGTGGGGAACTGGGGAGGGCAATGTTGGCCATGCCTTATCTGATCTGTAAAACGCATATCAGGGTGAACAGACGGCGTGCTGTTGGAAAGTCCATTTTTATCTTTTCACCAAGTCTTTCCAGTAATATCTCGGACCCTTGATCATGAAGGCTGCGCCGTGCCATATCGATGGTTTCAATCTGCCGGGGGCTGGCGTTTTTGATGGCAGTGAAATAGCTGTCACAGATATGAAAATATTCCCTGATGGTTCGGCGTAACAGGGTCAGAGGCAGGATAATTATGGTTAGTTTATGGTTTAGCTGATGGTCATCGGCAGAATAAATATCCATGGCAAGGCGGTTGTCTTCCATTCTGAGCACAAGCCGGAAAGGTCCGGCATAATTGCCGGGCAATTCTTCCAGTGGTTGATAGAAATTTTCTTCCAGCAGATCAAAAATAGCCACACGGCGTTCGTGGTCAATATCCGCATTACGGCGAATGATGGATTTTTCATCCAGTTCGATATGGCAGATATGATAATCACTGCCCATGCCGTTGTCCTATCCCTTATTGTCCAGCCTGATCCCAATAGATCGGGCGTGAGCCTGCAAACCTTCCTCTCCGGCAAGTGTCATGGCTGCCGGACCAATAGTCTTCAGGCTTTCCGGGGAGCATTCTATCAGAGTATTCCTTTTCATAAAATTAAGAACGTTCAAACCAGATGAAAAACGCGCACTTCCGGCGGTGGGCAGCACATGGTTGGGGCCGGCCACATAATCGCCGATGGCTTCCGGTGTATGGCGTCCGAGAAAGACTGATCCGGCATTACGGATATTTTTTGCAAAGTCGCGGGGATTGTCAATGGCCAGCTCCAGATGTTCCGGCGCCAGTTGATTGATCAGCGGCACGGCCTGATCAAGGCTGTCCACCAGAATAACCGCCCCGTGGTCACGCCAGCTCGCGCGGGCAATATTCGCGCGCGGCAGGTCTTTCAGCTGATCGTCAATTGCCCCGCAGGTTGCCTCGGCAAATTCCGCGTCATCAGTGATCAGAATAGCCTGGGCAACCTCGTCATGCTCGGCTTGCGACAACAGGTCCATGGCAATCCATCGCGGATCATTCCGGCCATCGGCAAGCACCAGAATTTCTGACGGTCCGGCTATCATGTCAATGCCTACAGTGCCGAAAACCTCGCGTTTTGCGGCGGCAACATAGGCATTGCCGGGGCCAGTAATCACGTCAACAGGCGCGATTGATTCTGTGCCATAAGCCAGTGCCGCGATCGCCTGTGCGCCGCCGACCCGGTATATTTCCGTGATGCCGCAAAGCCCCGCAGCGGCCAGCACCAGCGGATTGAGATGGCCATCCGGGGCCGGGACCGTCATGACAATGCGCCTCACCCCGGCGCATCTGGCCGGTATGGCATTCATCAGGACGGAGGAGGGATAGGCAGCCTTGCCGCCTGGCACATATATTCCCGCCGCTGATACCGCTGTCCAGCGCGCTTCCAGCGAAACCCCGGCATCGTCGGTATAGCTGTCATCTTTGGGCAGATGGCGGCGGTGAAAACTTTCAATACGCTTTGCGGCAAAATTCAAGGCTTCCATCACATCCCCGGAACAATGGGATTTGGCGGCTTTCAGTTCGCTATCACTGACCCGGATGTTTTGCGTTGTCAGGTCAAGACGGTCAAAACGGGCGGTATAATCGAAAACAGCGGCGTCTCCCCTCTTGCGGACATCTTTCAGGATCGCCCGTACCACATCAGAAACATCCCCGTCAGAATCCCGGCGGACATTCAGGAATGTTTTGAAATCCTGTTCAAATCCGGGGTCTGTAAGGGTTAATGTGATCATTTCTTTAAGTCATTTCTGGCTCTGATATTCTGTAATATTTCACTGATTTCCTCATTGCGGGTTTTGAAAGCCGTGCGGTTAACAATGAAACGCGAGGTAATATCAATGATTTTCTCAATCTCCACCAGTCCATTTGCCTTGAGAGTATCTCCGGTACTGACCAGATCAACAATACGCCGGCACAGGCCCAGGCTCGGGGCCAGCTCCATGGCGCCGTTCAGCTTGATACATTCTGCCTGTACTCCGCGTCGGGCGAAATGTTTGGCTGTCAGGTTGGGATATTTTGTGGCCACCCGAACATGGCTCCAGCGGCTCGGGTCATCGCCAATGCTTAAGGATTTTAATTCGGCCACAGATATGCGGCAATGGCCAATGTCCAGGTCCAGCGGCGCATATATTTCCGGATAATCAAATTCCAGCAGCACATCATTACCCGCCACCCCAAGGTGAGCCGCCCCAAAGGCAACGAAAGTCGCCACATCAAAGCTTCTGACCCTGATAATCTTTAACAGGGGATTATTGGTGGTGAAGGTGAGCTTGCGGGATTTGGGATTGTCAAAATCCGGTTCCGGAATAATTCCGGCCCCGCGAATGATCGGCATGACCTCTTCAAGGATACGGCCTTTGGGCAGGGCCAGGATCATAGGTTCGGTGGAAGACATTCGCGCGTTAAAACTCCTGAAATTCGAAAATCGTCCCCTTGTACGGGATTGTGGCTCAACTATCCAGTATTATCATTCTGCAGGGCGTTAAGAATGGCGTGTTTGGGATGGCATTTGGCGGGCCAGGTATCTCCGATGTCCTGCATATGGGCTGAAATCATTTCACAGTCCAGACGAATAACGCCATTGCCGGAAAAGATGAAATCCACATGGAATGTCCTGTCATCCAGTTTTTGACCTTCGATGGATAAAAGTTCGAGAGGATGTTCTTTCAGTGAAGTGGAAATATTCCGGCTGCTGATGTTCAGCACGTCATCAAAATGCAGCCCTGTGCGGATGCGGCTGCAGGGTGTGTTTTTTTCAGGCAGGATATCCCCGGTATCCGGACATCGGTTTTCCCAGATATAACGGTTCAGCATTATGACAAAACGCCGGTTTTCCCGCAGGTAGACAATATCACTCATCATGGTGATGGCATCCTGAAGATAGGCGGACAGGATGGTTAAATCTTCTACGTCTTCGGCTTTGAGCTTCAGTTTTTCCAATATTAATTCCCTGTTTTTAGAGTCTTTCTGCCTGTTCGCGGGATATTTTTGCACCGCATGAGTCCAGCTTTTGTACCAGACGTTCATAGCCCCGGTCCAGATGATAAATTCGCGTAACTTCTGTAATGCCTTCTGCGGCCAGCCCGGCAAGCACCAGTGACATAGATGCCCGAAGGTCGGTGGCCATGACCGGCGCCCCCAAAAGCCGCTTGATCCCCCGGATTGTAGCGGTGGCTCCATTAACGGTTATATCCGCCCCCATACGGCACAGCTCCGGCACATGCATAAACCTGTTTTCAAAAATATTTTCCGTGATCACCGATGCGCCGTCGCAGAGTGTCATCATGGCCATAAGCTGGGCCTGCATATCAGTCGGGAAGCCGGGAAAGGGCTGGGTCACCGCATTGATGCCAATTATTTTTTCCGGGCCGAGCCGGGTTAGCAACCCCCGGTCCGTCTCAATGAAAACCAGTCCCGCCTGTTTCAGGACTTCCAGTGTTCCGGTCATCACGAAGGGCAGATTATCGCCCAGAAGTTCCAGTTCCCCGCCGGTCATGGCCGCCGCAACCGCATAACTTCCGGCCTCTATTCTGTCGGTCATGACGGTATATTCCGCCGCGTGCAGTTCTGCGACACCGGTGACGTCCAGTCGTGATGTGCCAATGCCGGAAATTTTGGCGCCCATGGCAACAAGGCAGTTGGCAAGGTCGGCAATTTCCGGCTCCTGCGCGGCATTTTCGATGGTGGTTGTGCCATCGGCAAGGCAGGCTGCCATAAGAATATTTTCCGTGGCCCCGACAGAAACTGTCGCAAAGTGAACCGTGCCGCCGGTGAGTTTTCCCGAGGCACGCACGTAACCGTCTTTCAGTTCAATTGTGGCCCCGATATCCTCAAAGGCCTTCAGGTGCAGGTCAATGGGACGGTTGCCGATGGCGCATCCACCGGGCAGGGAGACAATGGCCTCACCTTCGCGTGCCAGCAGGGGACCAAGCACTAAAATGGAGGCCCGCATCTTGCGGACGATGTCATAGGGGGCGGTTGTGCTGGTGATGTGACGGGCCTCAATGGTCACGGTTTGGCCACTGCCGGTGTCCCAGCCTTCCTCTTTATAATTGATCCTGCTGCCAAGCTCTGTCAGCAGGCTCGCCAGTGTTTTAATGTCCGCCAGATGGGGCAGGTTATGCAGGGTCAGCCCGCCGTTGGTGAGCAGGCCCGCACACATAAGCGGCAGGGCCGCATTCTTGGCCCCGCTGATGGGGAGTTGGCCTTCCAGTCTGTGACCGCCTTCAATGATAATTTTTTCCATTTTAATTTTGCCTCAATCGCCGGCGCTTGCGCTTAGGCTATCCTCGTATTAACTCGGGCGGCCCTTGGCCTCTCTTCGCTGCGCTCACTTTCTATAATTTTGGTAAAGTTACGCCGGTTTGGCCCATGTATTTGCCGGATCTTGCGTTATAGGAAACCTCGCAGGGTTCGTTACCTTCGAAAAACAGGAACTGGCAGGCGCCTTCGTTGGCATAAATTTTGGCGGGCAGGGGGGTTGTGTTGGAGAATTCCAGTGTTACATGCCCCTCCCATCCCGGCTCCAGCGGCGTTACATTGACAATGATGCCACAGCGGGCATAGGTGGATTTGCCGAGACAAATCACCAGCACATCTTCCGGGATGCGGAAATATTCCACAGTCCGGGCCAGGGCAAATGAATTTGGCGGAATGATACAGACATCGCCGGGGCGGTCAACGAAACTTTGCGGGGCGAAGTTTTTAGGGTCAACGGTCACTGAATCTACATCGGTAAATATTTTGAACTCACTGGAAACCCGTGCATCATAGCCGTATGATGACAGACCGTAGGATATGACCCCATCGCGCTTCTGGCGATCCTCAAAGGGGTCGATCATACCTTTGTTCAAGGCTTGTTCCCTGATCCATTTATCGGACATGATGGCCATATGATTTTAGATCCTTTTTCAATTTGATTTTTTATCTGTGTTTTTTGTAACCCAGAATGCCGTTATCCACAAGTCCGGAGGTCAGCTATTCTTTTGCCTTATCTGCAGGGGCTTTAATTCCGGGCGTGGCGGGTGGCTGTTGTTTGCGCCGTTTTAAATTGTCCCTGAGCGCCTTTGCCAGCCGATCTTGTTTTTCTTTCTGTTTGTCTTTTTTATTCATGTTTATCCCATTAGTTTACGACCAATTAAGGCCAATTTAGGGGCAAATTCCCGGAATCGCAAATGAATCGCAAATAATTACTGAATAGGACTTGCGCGGGATTAAAAGCTGTGGCATCTTCCGCGCCATTCTGACAGGAATTTTTCTTCTGTCTTGCCCTTGGATAGTGGGCCGCTGTAGCTCAGTGGTAGAGCGC
>NVTJ01000012.1 GCA_002401545.1 Alphaproteobacteria bacterium | reverse complement strand
TTTCCTTGAGCCGTTCCGCCAGTGATGACTTGCCGCCACCCACCGGCCCCAGCAGATAAAGAACCTGTTTTCTTTCTTCCAGCCCCTGGGAGGCATGTTTGAAGAAGCCCACCATGCGTTCTATGGTCTCTTCCATGCCGTAAAATTCCCCGAACCCTTTATAGCGTTTAAGGGTTCGGTTCATGAAAATACGTCCGAATCTCTCGTCCCGCGAGGTATCGATCATTTCCGGCTCACCGATGGCATGGATCATGCGTTCGGCGGCGGTGGAATACATTATGGGATTTTCACGACACCCCCGAAGATATTCCCTCAGGGAAAGTTCGGATTCTTTCTGTTCGGCATATTGACTTGAATAAAGGTCGAATATATTTTCTGCGGCGGGCATGGGCAGCTCCTTGATATAGCGGGTTTAAGGGTCTTGCCAGTTCAGAAAAGGACTGTTCAGAGCAGCATGAAATTGCGCTCGAGAATCTGTTCCGACAATGGTCAGAAGGGAAGTGTTGTAAACCTGCTGTGTCCGGATTTGTTAAGGGAAAATCAGCGGTCTACGCGACTTCCCTCCCCATATGTTGCATTTAATGCAAATGTTAGGACATCATTTATGCTAAAAAGAGTAGGATATAAAAGTTATTAATTGATTAATTATATGGTTAATGCAAGGAACACTCAAATCAATTTTCGGTGATATATATAAGAATATGGTAACATGTTTCGTTGAAATTTACAATGATGCCGGGGTCATGTAACAATGGCTGTTTCCGGGGATGATAAATACAGGTTAAGAAATGCGCATGGAAGATATATTGAAAAATTTACCGGATATGGAATCTGGCTGGGTATGGCTGGCCGGTGCCGGCCCCGGCGATCCGGGACTTTTGTCATTGTTGACGCTGAAAGGGATGCAACAGGCGGATATTATCATTTATGATGCTCTGGTCAGTCAGAAAATTCTGGATTTGATTGGTCGGGACAAAGCGCTCGAATTTGCCGGAAAGCGGGGCGGGAAACCTTCTTTGAAGCAGGCGGATATATCTGAACGGCTGGTGATGCATGCCAAAGCGGGCCGAAAGGTCCTGAGGCTCAAGGCGGGAGACCCCTTTGTTTTCGGACGTGGCGGGGAAGAGGCGCGTTATCTGGTAAAGTCGAATATTCCCTTTCGGGTGATTCCGGGAATTACGGCGGGCATTGGCGGGCTTGCCTATGCGGGGATACCCCTCACGGATCGTCATACAAATTCTGCGGTTACCTTCCTGACGGCTCATGGAGAGGGCGGTGGCTTGTCAAAGGATATTAACTGGGACGCTCTGGCCAAATCTTCTCCTGTGATTGTGGTATATATGGCTTTGAGCCGGATTGATTTAATGTGTCAGCAATTCCTCAGGTCGGGGCGGCGTCCTGATGAAGCAATTGCCATAATAAGCAAGGCAACGACGGCAGATCAAGTTGTGCTGGAGACGACATTGGCCCATGCGGCGGAGGATGTGGCATCAGCAAAGCTGACGGCACCGGCGATGATTGTTCTTGGCGAGAATGTTAAATTGCGTGCCGGACTTGATTGGCTGGGGGCCATGGAAGGAAAAATTCTGACCGCTGACTTATCAGGTATTATATCACAGGGTGAAAAGTAAGAAATTCTGTTCCTTTGTCAGATATATTTATTCAGAATATAGCGAAAACTCATATATATAGCTCCGAATATTGTTAAGATAACCAGGAAAATAGTTTCATATGATTCTGAAACCATCATGGAAAAGCTGCCGGATTTCTGTTTCAGGAGATGTTCTTTTCTTGACCTTTCCTTATCATTCGGGTTATTTTTCCACGACATTTTTTCTCCGGAACGGCCGGATATTTTATAATCTTTAGCATCCATATCAAATCCAAGCTGCAGGATATTCGCAACTTTTCTCCTGTAACTGAACATCAGGTCTTTTGATGAGAAATATATGGTTTGCAGCAGGGGTTCATTTTTGAAATTGTCCAGAAAGGAGCCAACCTGTAATTCCTGATAGTGGTTCTCGTGGTCATGTCCAAGAAGCAGGTCTGTTGACAGGCTGTTGGCGTAAATTCCGTTAAGGTTTGAAATACTGATGGGAAACCGGCTTGGTTTCGTGTCTTTGGTTTCCGGTAAATATCTTGATTCTATATCCTTGCCCACAAAAAAATTGTCGGCCCCATAGGGAACGTTTATAATATTCTGTTCGTTCCCCGGCATTTTATCATTGATATTCCGGTAGCTTGACAGGCTGTTATAGATAATAATTCTATGATGTATTTCATAGTTGGTTTTCAGCCCGTCAGTTGATTTTATAATTCCGGAACTGGCTTGATAAACGGGAATAAAAATCCCGGATAAAACTATGGATATTGTAAATAGGCCCAATCTCATATTGTTTGGAAAACCTCAATTTGGATCATTCACACCTAGCAATAATAATATATAGGAGGAAAAAGTTAAAGATTTTTTTATTTTCAATTTTTTCAGGTAAATATCGACTTTCGGGGCAATGAAAAGATAACCATTACGACATCGTTGATTTTTCATTGATAATCCGATACCAGTGGCTGGAAGTCTTTTTTATAACTGTGAAGTAATCATGCTTGAAAAAAATAATACAGCAGGCGTAGCTTACGGCCTGGGGGCCTTCATAATTTGGGGGTTGCTGCCAATCTACTTTAAGGAATTATCCCATGTAAAGGCAATGGAATTCCTTGGGTACCGGATGATCTGGTCATTTGTATTCCTGATCTTTCTACTGTTTTTCAGACGCAGTCTTCCCCAGTTTATACAGGAAATCCGGCAGGTTTTTACAAATAGGAAATTGCTGTTAATGCTCCTGTTTTCAGCAATTTTGCTCAGCTCCAACTGGCTGGTCTATATCTGGGCCGTAGCCAATGATAATGTGCTGCAGGCGGCTCTCGGCTATTTCATCAATCCCTTGATGAATGTTGCACTTGGTATGCTTGTGTTGGGAGAAAGATTGGGCAGAATCAAATTGTTATCCGTTTGTCTGGCGACTATCGGGGTGTTTTACATGATCATTGAAGGCGGGGAGTTTCCCTGGATAGCCCTGTATCTGGCGACAAGTTTTGCCCTGTATGGCCTAACCAGGAAAAAAATCCTGATCGGTGCGATTGTGGGCCTGTGGATTGAGATGCTCATCCTGCTGCCGGTTGCTGTTTTGTATCTGATTTATCTGAATGTATTTGCCTCAGCTGAAGTTATTGATCATGACAGTTATACTTTATTCATGCTTGTGTTTAGCGGTGTCGTAACCACTGTCCCATTGGTTTTATTCACATCGGCGGCGAGAAGATTACCACTTTCAACCATAGGGTTATTGCAGTATATCGCGCCGTCCATAAGCCTGTTGCTTGCCGTTTTTTTGTGGAAAGAGGCCTTCACCACGACCCATATGGTTGCTTTCGGCTTCATCTGGGGGGCTCTTGTGATCTATTCCCTGAGCAGTTTCTTGTCATTTGGGCAAAAGATTATAAAGTAATATCGGTGTCATTCTTTGCCTGTGGGATATTCAACAAGATACATTGGATAGCCTTTGTTGGGTCCGGATGCCCGCCATCTTAAGCCTTGTGTTATAGTTGCTGTCGTATAGTGGACAGGCATATAATTCATATTCGCACAACGGATATCGGTGTTGGACCACTGGCTGTCCCAGGCAGAAAACTTTGATTGTGCCGCATCCGTACCATCAACCCATTTCAAGGCTCTGGAATTGCAAAAATACTGTAATCCTATCCAGTAATTTTTGCCCAGAAAGTTTCGTAAAATAAATTGATGGGTATCCAAATCCCGCACGATGGCAAGTCGGCCCCGGGTATTGTTGAAAATTTTTTCTTCGGCGAGCAGTTGCGCCCCCCACCATCTGGTTTGCATTCCGGGCAGACGTTGCATTCTGAATAATTCAAAATAACTTTTTGATGCCGGGTTATAATAAGGACCCGCACTGATTGTACCCTCAAGGTTGGGCGTTTTTCGTCCGACCTCTGCCAGGGAGAGCACCGTTGACAATAGAATGAGAAACAGGCTGCCGATCAGTTTTTTTTTAGCCATAATCATGGATTTTCTTTCATTGCATTTATCCGTATCATATAACTGATTTATATTTTTTCAATATTATTACCAACATTGCCTTAATATGAAATTAATATCGTTGCGACCTGTTTGATGTCAATTGGGGGTTAGGGGAATTTTATTCAAGGTAAGGGTCGCCCCCTTGTTTCCGGGAGATAAGGGGGCAGGTATTTTCAGGATATTTTTTGTCCACAGACTTTATACAATAATGGCGGCAGGTCTATTTATCGATTTAAAACCGGATCACGAAGCCCTTCAACGGCCCCCAGGATTTGGGCGATAAAATTTCCCGGTATATTTAATTCTTCCAGCGTTTCTTTTAACAACTGTCCGACCGTATCAAAATGACTGTCGTTCAGGCCCTTTTCCATGAGGTGAGAATGAGAACGGCGCATATAGTCAGATGAATTTTCAGTCTGACCCGTCATCAGCAAAGTCAGAAATTTTTTCATCTTACCTCTTTGCCTGATTTTATCCATATCCACAAAAAAGGGGTCCAGGGTGGATTCGCCGGAAATCTTATCGTAAAACAAGTCAACTGCCGCATTAACAGCAGGCGCCCCTCCAATATCAGAATATAATGTCGTCATGCCTTAATCTTTCGCCAAATAAATACTACCTGCAGGATAGTTAATAGAATTTAATAAAAGGTTAAGTTGTGATAATGGTTTTGCAATATGGTTGAATAAGGTGAGTTTACGTGAACAAACAAAAGCAAACGCGCCACAGATTCACCTGTAGCGCGTCCTTAAAATAGACGTCTCTTTATATAGATTAAGAGATGACCCCGGTGGGTCTTCAGTCGATCAGCTGAATGCTGGCGGCTGCTTCTTTGCCTCTGTTTTCTGCTACTTCGTAGCTGATTTTTTGTCCATCGTCCAATTGACGAATGCCGGATTTCTCCAGTTCAGTAATATGTACGAATACATCTTTGCCGCCATTATCAGGAGCGATAAAGCCATATCCTTTGTTTGTGTTAAACCATTTAACTGTGCCAGTAGCCATTTTTAGCTTCCTTAGTGTCTGTATATAATATTTCCCTTTTATGCGGGGCGTTCAAGAGTTCGTATAAGTCCAGTCATTGAAGCTCTAGAAACAGACAGGAAGAACCATTTTAACGGTCCAAAACCTCAAAGAGGCTCTGCGTGGAATTCTATTTTATATCCTCAAAAAGGAGAATCAACGTAACTCAATATATGCTTTTATGTTAGATGTCATAAAAAATCAATCTAATATTTTGAAATTGTTACTGGAATCGGGCTTGTTGGGAAGACCATTTTGTCATCCAGCGGTCGATTCCCGTGGCAGTCATGGGTTTGCTCATCCAATATCCCTGTCCTTCATCGCAGCCCAGATCACGAAGAATATTCCAGATATTTTCATTTTCAATTCCCTCGGCAACCACATGCATTCCAAGTTTATGGGCCAGCAGGATTGAAATTTCCACAATAGTCCGGCATTCCTGGTCCCTGTCCATGTTCCGGACAAACATCTGATCAATTTTAAGCTCAGAGAAAGGCGCACGGACAAGCTGCTGGAGCGAGGAATGGCCGGTGCCAAAGTCATCAACAGCAAGATGGAAACCCTTCATGCGCAGGCGGGCAAGTATATCCATATAACGGGTGACGTCTGACATCAGGGCTGTTTCCGTAACCTCTATGGTGATTTTGGATATGTCAGCCCCCATTTCAATGACGTAAGCGGCCAGTTTCTCGGGCAGGTCAAGATTATCGAGTACTTTAGGAGAGAAATTTATGGACATTTGCAGGTCAAAGCCATTGTTGTCCCATATGCACATCTGTCTGATGGCAGTTTTAGTCGTAAATGAAGTGATGTCATTTATCAGATCATTCTCTTCGGCAAAGGGAATAAAATAACTGGCTGGCACCTCCCCGCCGACGGGATGCTTCCATCTGATGAGGGCTTCGACGCCGATAACCTTGCGGCTGACGAGGTTGATCTGTGGCTGATAAACCAGAAACATATCCTTATTTTCCAGCGCTTGCCGCAATTCCTCCAGTGAGGGAAATTCATTCATGTCATAATTCTGGATATGGGAATGTTGAACATAGCTCAGGAGAAGTTTTTCAAGTTCTTCTGCCCGGAATGGTTTCTGCAGTATCCCGAGCACGGTCATCTTCTGTTCCTGGGCAAGTTTTTTTGCCGAACGAAGTACGCTTTTATCCTTGCCGCTCATAAATACAATGGAAGCCTTGCTCTTGTTTTTATAGAGGAAACGGAGCAATTCAATGCCATCAGTGGCCGGCATGAATAAATCAAGCACAATTATATTAATATCAGCACTGTAGAGTGTGGAAAATTCTGCCGGATTGTCTGTGGACAGGACTTCAAAGTTCATTTCCTCAGCCACCTCTGCTACAAATGCCGCGAAATCAGTCTCATCGTCAACAACAAGGAGTTTTATGCCATTCATTGCCTAGCCCTTTTTATCCAGAGTTTGCCGAATTCGGTTGGCGAGATCAACGTTGCGGTAAGGTTTTACAATTATTTTTTCCTCCCACTTTCCGGTTTCTTCAGTGGTCTGCATATTTCCCGTAAAACCTGAGGTTAATAATATTTGCAATTCCGGATAGATTCTGGTTGCTGTTTCTGCGAAATCAAAACCATTAAGCGATCCCGTCATGATAATATCCGAAAACAGGAGGTCAATTTTATTGTTGGCAAGGCACTGAAGCGCCTCATCGGCATTATAAGCGCAAATTGCGGTATATCCCAGGTTTTCTAAAATATTCTTTGCGATCAGGGTGAGCTCCTTCTCGTCGTCAACGATGAGGATGGTTTCAGTGCCGCCCGGTATGACTTCGTTAATCGTGACAGGATGCTTCACACGTCTTGTCATATCCCGTGACCGTGGCAGGAAAATTTTGAATGTAGTGCCAACCCCCTCTTCGGAGTGGACAGAAATATGCCCTTTCGTTCTCTGGATAAAGCCATATACCATTGCCAGCCCAAGGCCGGTACCTTTATCTTTTTCTTTTGTTGTGAAGAAGGGGTCAAAAATTTTTGCGGATATTTCTTTCGCCATGCCGACCCCGGTGTCGCTTATGGTAATTTCCACATAGTCGCCAGGCTCGAGCTTTCCCTCATAATTGGTGATTTGGTGATTAATGACTATATTGCGGGTTTTAATGATCAACCGTCCCCCCTTTGGCATGGCGTCGCGGGCGTTGAGCGAAAGATTAATCATCATATCTTCAAAATCCCCTGAATTAAGCGCGACCGTCCACAACCCATCGGCCAGAACCGTCTCAAGGGTGATTTTTCTGGTCAAGGATTTGCCGACCAGGTCTTCCAGACTTCTGATGATATTATTTATATTCGCCGGACGGCCAATTTCAGGTGCCTGATGGGAAAAATTTAACAGACGGCGGGTCAGCGAAGACCCTCGAAGGGCTGCATTCTGGGCTTTCTCCAGATGTTTCTCTAACTTGCTTCCTTCCTCAACTTTACGTTTCATGAGATCGAGGTTGCCGATGATGATACCAAGTAAATTGTTAAAATCATGGGCTATGCCGCCGGCCAACTCCCCGATTGCCTCCATTTTTTGTGATCGGCGCAGGTGATTTTCAAGCTGTTTTCGTTCCGTAATATCTTCCTTGATCGCCAGAAAGTGAGTGATTGTTCCATCTTCGGCTGTAATAGGGGAAATAGAGGCGAATTCCCAGAAAATGCTGCCGTCTTTTCGTTTGGTAGGGAACTCGCCACGCCATTTTTTGCCTGCGGTGATGGTATCCCACAGCGTTTTATATTGTGCTTCCGAGGTGTCATCTGACTTGAGAAAACGGGGGGTTCTGCCCATAACTTCTTTTGCGTTATAGCCGGTGGATTCTTCAAATTTGGGATTGACATATTCGATGGTGCCCTCCGTGTCTGTAATGAGGATGGCGGCAGGGCTTTGTTCCACCGCTCTTGACAGTTTTCTCAATTCATCCTCAATCACCTTGTGTTTGGTAATATCCTGAACCATGGAAGTGATACCAATGGCCATCCCCTCCTCGTCTATTAACGGGGTATTGAACCATTCACAAATGATGGTCCGGCTATCTTTTGTCATATTCTCATTGATTTTATGGGTGCTTCCGCTCTGTTGCATCATCTGTTTGGCATATTGGGACATTTCACTTTTGAGTTTTTTGGCAACCAGCAGCTCTATGCCATGTTTTCCCAAGGCTTCTTCCTGTGTATAGCCAAAGATTTTTTCAGCGGCAGGGTTCCACTGGATGCAGGTCATATTTGTATCCCATGAGATCACCCCAAGCGGTGATTGTTCCAGATGCAGGGACAGACGTTTTTCACTTTCTTTTCGTGCCGCCTGTGCCGTCTTGATCTGAGTGACATCCATGACGCTTACCGGAACAGTCTTAAAATCCCCATCTGTTTGTGGTATCTGGAAAGAAATGATTGTGTTAATGGTTCTGCCGTCCAGCGTTTGAAAATCTGCTTCGGAACGAAAAATATTTTCCCGGTTCCAAATAGAACATAATATATCGGTGAAAACTTTAATTGTATTTGGCCCAAAGGTCTTGCCGATATTCTGGATAAATTTATCACCGGGCTTTGTCCCAAACAGTTTTAATGTTGCTTTGTTGACCTGAACCACCTTGACCGTGGCGGTCATATCCCAGACAGTTTGCGGGTTGTCCTCCAGATGTTGGCGAAGGTCTGTTACGCCATCTTCGCGCAGTTTGTTCAGGGTTTTCTGAACTTCTGTCAGGTCTTCGTTCCAGATGGAAACCTCCGCATGATTAAACAGTCTTTTAAAACGTTCCTCACTTTTATGGAGCTGTTCCTGAATGGCGTATTCTTCCGTGACATCACGGAAGACAAGAACCACACCTGTAATGTCGCCATCATCATCCCGTATGGGGGCTGCGGAATCAGCAATCTGATGTTCTGTCCCGTCCTTTGCGATCAGAGTGGTGTGGTTGGCGAGGCCGATGACCTTGCCTTCTCCCAGCACGCTGTTGACCGGATTGCGGACAGTTTTTCTGGTCGTAGCATTGATGATATGGAAAACCTCGGTCAGCGGTTTGCCTTCGGCTTCACTTGCCAGCCAACCGGATAATTTTTCGGCAACGGGATTCATGCGTATTATATTGCCGTAGATATCGGTGGCAATCAGCGCATCGCCGATGGAGTTCAGCGTTGTTCGGAGACTCTGTTCATTACTTTTTAATTCAAATTCAATCTGGATTCTCTCCTCTATCATCTTGTTAAAAGCACTGTTGAGATGTCCAATTTCATCTCCTCCCCTGACAGCAGCCCGTTCATTCAAGTCACCGGACAGAATACGCTGAGCAACGTTCGACAGTGATACAATCGGTCTGACGACTTTTATCCTGAAGTAGAAAAACGCCAACAGGGAGAATAATATGGTTGTCACCACCAACAGGGTAGTGATTGTCCGATACAAATTCTCTTCTGTCTTGTTTTGAGCTATTTCAATGCCAATACGTTTGTTGATAAGCCCCAGAAACTCTCTGATGGGTAGCAGGATTTCCGCTTTAGCCTTGTGATATTGGGCATTATGGAGAATCTCGCGGGCAAGTGCCGGGTCGGGATTGCCCTGAATAGTCAATTTCCCTGTATCATCGGGAAAGTGCCCCTTCAGAGCGGCAAAAGCAATTTTTTCCCTTTTGCTCAGATCATCGGAGTTTCTTTTTGCCCTTTCCATTACGGCCAGTTCCTGAACCGTTATGCCGGCGTTTTTCATCAGGTCAATGAGGGAGATAGAAATGCCACGTGATGGTATTTTTTGTTTATTGGCTATTACCAAATCCCAGTAAGAACCCTGATATCTCTCTGGACGTGGCCTCTTTCCGTCCCGGATCGCCCGGATTTCGTTATAATATTGTTTGTATATATTATCTCCGGTCATGACGTAGGTCCGGGCCATTCTGGTCAGGTCATCAGAACTTTGTCGCAGTTGGTGCGCCAGACCGTGATATAAATACAGCCGGGCGGTTGTTGCGTCGGATTGCTTTCGGCTGTCTGCCAACTGGCCCATTGCAATAACCAATGCGGTGAGAAGGCCAAGAATTATTATAAAGATAATCAGGATACGTGTGGCAATCTTCATCTTTACCTCTGATATTTACTTTAAGGTGATCCCAGAATTTTATTCACGATTTTGCCGTTGGTACAAAGAGTGACCACAGGCAGGGAACCAATGTTGCAAATTGAATTTTCCATCATACAGAAAAATTTAAACTTGAGGAAAAAATATAAAACCCCTTAGGGGGTGCTTTTGTGAATCAGCAGACGGTAACTGGCCCATGCGCCAACGCCCATGAGGCAAATGCCGATGGCCATGGGAAGTTGGGTCATGTTGAAACTGTGGGCGACCATAAGGCCGACAAAAGCGGCAAAACTATTCTGAATAAATCCCGTCAGCGAAGAGGCGGCACCGACCATTTTGGGGAATGGCCCGATCAGCCCGGCCAGCGAGGTGGGAAAGGTCATGCCCAGACCCGTCATATAAAGGACCATAGGTGCGAGAACAGCCGCCACATGAACAACAGGTATTATCGCCATTATCAGCATTGAAATACCGGCGATGGCACATGTTAAGGCGCCAATGCCGGCGATACGGACAATGCCTATGGTGCCGACAATACGTCCCCCTATCTGGGTTCCGATCATATAACCGACAACAGCGGTGGTAAAACAATAGCCATATTGGTCCGCACTCAGTCCTAATATTTTGATGAAAACAAAGGCAGAACCAGAGATGAAGGCGAACAGACCGCTGTAGCTGAAGGTTATAATCAGCAGATAACCGGTGTAGCTGCGGTCATGGAGCAGGGTCATAAAATTGCGTAGCGTTTGCCTTGGGTGGATGGCATGAGGGTCTTTATATTGATTGGTTTCCTGCAATATGAATA
Organism: Alphaproteobacteria bacterium; assembly: GCA_002401545.1. GTDB lineage: Bacteria > Pseudomonadota > Alphaproteobacteria > Sphingomonadales > Emcibacteraceae > Paremcibacter. Next base: position 24,086 of record NVTJ01000012.1, on the reverse strand, counting down.
TTATGCCAAGGACACATATGCCGCCAAAAACTGCCAGAATGACAAAGCTGGCCTGCCAGCCGTAAATAATTGTCAGATAACCACCGATGATCGGCCCCAGTGCCGGTGCCAGCGCCATTGCCGTTCCCATATAGGATAAAATCCGGGCAGAATGTGACTGGCCGTATATATCGCGCACCATGGTCCGGGCAAGGATGACACCTGCGCATCCGCCAAGGGCCTGTAAAATGCGCCCGGCTATGAGAATCTCGATTTTGGGAGCAAGCACACATACAACAGAGCCAAAAAGATATATCAATGTGCCGACAAGAATGATCGGCTTGCGCCCGAAGCGATCAGACAGCGGTCCGTAGAAAATCTGGCACAGGCCGAAAACTACCATGTAAACACTCAGGGTCAGCTGTACAGTCGGCACATCCGTATGGAAGAATTCCTGAATGGCGGGCAGGGCGGGTAGATATAAATCCGTTGTAATCGGCCCAAGAGCCGTCAGCAGGGTTAATAATATAACCACAATTAATGTATCAGGCCGCAAACCCATAAATTCATTCCATTCTGTTGTCGCATCACAATATATCCACGGATACTTGCCACGCTTGATTTCCTCGTATATATACCCTTGCTTGTCAATGGAAGGCATTAAATTTATGCTTTCATGATCGAAATAACTGGAAAATATACATACATGGGAAAATTTGCGGAACTCGGCCTGCGGGAAGCCATCCTTCGTGCTGTGGCGGAGGGGGGTTATGAGGATATGACGCCGATCCAGAATCAGGCTATTCCTCATATCCTTAAAGGAAATGATCTGATTGCGGTTGCCCAGACGGGTACCGGTAAAACGGCGGCTTTTTCCCTGCCGATTATTCAGATGCTGTTGAAAGGTGAGGGCAAGCGCTCGCCGAAAGTTGCCCGTTCTCTGATCCTGGCACCGACCCGTGAACTGGCGGTTCAGATTGCCGAGAATATTCGTGCCTATGCCAAATACCTGCATTTACGTATTGCTCTGGTTTATGGCGGTGCGTCATCCAAACCACAAATCAAGTCCATGCTGCCCGGCGTTGATATTCTGATTGCCACACCGGGACGGCTGCTCGATTTGACCAATCAGCGTCATATCAATCTGGGGCAGGTTGAATATCTGGTGCTTGATGAGGCGGATCGGATGCTTGATATGGGCTTCATCCGTGATATTCAGAAGATTCTTGCCTATCTGCCGAAGGTGCGCCAGACGCTCATGTTTTCGGCCACCATGCCGGCAAGTGTGGAAAAGCTGGCGCGGTCCATTTTACACAAGCCCATTCGTATTGAGGTCGCGCCGGGGGCGACCACGGCGGAAAAGGTTGAACAGCACGTGCTCATGGTGCCTAAAAGCCGCAAACGTGATCTGCTTTCCCATATGCTTAAAGACGAAAAAATCAGACGTGTTCTGGTCTTTACCCGTACCAAGCACGGAGCCAACAGGGTGGCAAAGCATCTTGAAAAACTGGGTATTTCTACCGGGGCCATTCATGGCAACAAGTCCCAGAATGCCCGCCAAAAGGCCCTGAATGAATTCCGCTCGGGCGGGATCAGGGCCCTGGTCGCAACGGATGTGGCGGCGCGGGGGATTGATGTGGACGGCGTGACCCATGTGATCAATTTTGACCTGCCCAATGAGCCGGAAAGCTATGTCCACCGTATCGGGCGCACGGCACGGGCGGGGGCCACGGGAATATCACTGTCTTTCTGTGATCATGAGGAACGGGCCTATTTGCGGGATATTGAAAAGATTATTCGCCAGAAAATCCCTCTGATGGTGGATCATCCTTATCATTTTGAAGGTGTCGAAGCCCCTGCTCATGGTCGTGGGGAGGATGATACAAGAAACCATAGCCAGCGGGGCGCGCCAAAACGCCGGTCTAATTCCGGTAAACACAAGCCCAATCGCCGCCTGAATCAACCGCAATCCCATGGGGCCAAATCGGCGGGAAATCAGCGAAAGGGCCGTTCGGCAAAACAGAGGTGACGTTAACAGCTTCTGCCTCCCAACATCTGCTTTTATCATTTATTAACGATACTCATATAATATTGCTAGTGTTTCGCGGTATAAAGATAATAAATACCCATAAGAATGGAAGAAGGTGAAATGATCAGCAGAGATGTCAGATCCGTGTTGAGCACGATGCGGAAACATAACAGAAGAACAGTCATTCAATCTGCGGTATTACGGGTTGGCAGCTTTGATTTTGATTGTATGGCGTATGATATTTCGCTGGGGGGAATACGGTTGAAAGTTGACCTGCCGGTTGAGCAGGGAACAAGTGTTTTTGTCCAGATGAAAAATAAATTGAAGCAGACGGCCCGGGTGATCTGGTCTGCGGATGGTTTTATGGGGCTTTGCTTTCAGGAAAACCCTGAAAAAGTGAGAATGAACCTGGGCAGCCTTGCCAATGGGCTAAGCTAAAATCAGTTTCTGTCAGTGATACATTCTATATGAAGGTCAGCGCATAAGAGGTTGCCCGGATTTTTTAGCTTGCCCGCCAGATATCCTGCGCTATATTGATGAACTGTTTTTACTTTCTTTGATAAAGATGGAGTATATGTATGAGTAAGGTCAATAAAGAAGTAGAAGTCCGTCGGCGGTTTGCCCGTCAGCATGTATTATTGAAAGCCATGCTGGATACCGGGGACTATGAATTTGAGTGTGTTGCCTATGATCTGTCGCTGACCGGGGTCAGGCTAAAGCTTGATCTTCCCCTGAAGACCAAATGTGATGTGTGGCTCAAGGTCAAAAACAGTCCCCATATTCCGGCGATAGTCGCCTGGTCCGAGGATGGTTTTGTCGGCCTTGAGTTTTCCATGCCAACGGGGCAGGTCGCGGATGTGCTGGGCAATGTTGGATCCCGGTTGCCAAAGTCATAATTTTCTTTAGCATTCTGTATCGGGCAGCCCGCTCATAATCCCGGAATGGGCAGAGGCTTTCCATTTATCAATCCCTGTCCATCTTTCATATGAAGGTGGGCCGAATATACATCGTCTTTCAGTTGGATATAGCCTTGTGCGATAAAAGTTTGCAAGGCCGCAGAGGTTTGAACATTGATCATTTGCTCAAGCTGCTCTGTTGGTAAACTGTTTACACTTACGCCGCCTGCGGCCAGTTGCGCTTCCACCCCTATCGTGGTCAATGCCCGTGCGAGGGCTTCGTTAAATTTGATTTTAACCGTGGCGGCAAGTCTTTTGTTGAGGGTAACGGGATCAGATAACAGCTCAATATTGTCGAGGTCTTTACCGTTAATGGACATTTTACCGTCACTTTCAAAGTAACCTTCCCCTATTAAAAAATTTAAATTATGAACAATAAGCTCTGGCGATCCCTTGATCAGTTTTTGACCCACACGGGTGGTGATCACCTGAATATTGGCCGCGGTTTGTTCCGGCGTCGGTATTTCTTCATTCTGGCTCTGGTATGCTCCCTTAATGGATTTTACGTAATCAATTAAGGCTTCAATATCAAGATGCTTCAGGTCGAAGCTCAACTGAATATCTTTCAGGTCTGTTTTATTGGCATTTATGGTTTTAACATTGAATGTTCCATGAAAGGCGAGGGCGGCATCACTTTCCCGGCTAAAATTATAATCGGTGTTTAAATTCCGGAGAGAGAAAGATAAGTCTTTCGGGGAAATAATGCTGAATTTCCCTATTGAAGTGCTGCCTTTTCCGGACCAGATATAATCATTTATCCTGAAACCACTTGTGCGGATGTTCATTTTATTCAAGACGATAGTGCTGTCATCTATCTCCATACTTAGTTCATCCATGTGCATATCTGCATCATATTCATCAAGGGCCGCATTTATGGTTGCCTGCATCTCCATACCGGCGGAATGGATGATCAGTTTTTTGCCGGAAATAGCCGTATAATCTGCTTTAAAAGAGGGGCTGTGGGCCTTGATGCTTGTTGTTCCGCCATAGGAAACCGAGACAAAAGTCTTTGCCAGGCTATCGATTTTGGTTTTTGCCTTGAATTCCCGGTAAGCCTCATTATCAATATCCTGTAATTTACCGGACAGGGTAAGAAGGGCAAAGTTAAGACCATTCTGGAATGTAACGGGGCCATGGGCCACCGTTAAGTCAAGAGTAAGTCCACGGTTCAGGAGATCAAAGAAATTCTGGTCCACATCCTTTGAATCTTTTAAAATATTCAGGGTATGTTCGTCAAAGCCATAGGAAATGGCGACGTGGGAGGTAAACCATCCTTGATCATAGGCGTGGATTTTGAGGGTATATCCTGGTATTTGAGATAGGAGGGCAGCTTGTTTTTCAATATTTCCCCGGGCCATATTGCCCACAAAATAGGGGGTGATGCCCAGGAACAGGACGACGATAAGGCCAAGGCTTAAAAGTTTTTTGTTTTTCACGGGCATTCCCCAATTTTTACGATTAAACTAGACAACCTACTATAAACTATTCTTGCTATCCGTCACTTGATAATTTTATGTATGACCTTAAATTAACGACTTGTTCGAAACCATATTCAGGGAAATTAAGACATGTACGACTATGATTTTTTCGTCATTGGCGCCGGGTCCGGCGGGGTCCGGGCCAGCCGTATGGCGTCCACTTACGGCTCAAAGGTCGGCATATGTGAGGATTACAGGGTTGGTGGCACCTGCGTCATCCGGGGCTGTGTGCCAAAAAAACTGTTTGTTTATGCCTCTGAATATTCTTCCCACTTCAGCGATTCAAAAGGTTTCGGCTGGTCTGGGGCGGATCAGGCTTTTGACTGGTCCACGTTGATTGCGGCAAAGGACAAGGAAATTGACCGTCTGAACGGGCTGTATCTCCAGACATTGGAAAATCATAATGTGGAGGTTATACAGGCCCGTGGCAGGCTGCTGGATGCCCATACTATTGAATTGTCATCGGCGGAGGGAACCCGCACCGTCACGGCAGATAAAATCCTGATAGCCACAGGCAGCTGGCCGCAGATGCCGGATGTTCCGGGGATTGAACATGCCATAACCTCCAATGAAGCTTTTCATCTGGAACAATTACCAAAAAGAATGGCCATCGTCGGCGGGGGCTATATTGCCGTTGAATTTGCCGGGATTTTTAATGGCATGGGCGTCGAAATGCATCTTCTGTACCGGGGTGTCCAGATATTGCGCGGTTTTGACCTTGATATTGCCGGCAAACTGAATGAAGAAATGGGCAAAAAGGGTGTTGATGTCCGGGTTCAGACCAATGTTACTGAAATTATCAAGACTGATGATGGTTTAACTCTGACGCTGACAGACGGCTCCACCCTGGCTGTGGATGCGGTGATGTATGCTACAGGCCGGGCACCCAACTCAAAAAATATGGGTTTGGAAGAACTTGGTGTGGATATGGAACCGGGCGGCGCTATTATCATTGATGAGAACTATAAAACATCGGTGGATAATATCTTTGCGGTTGGTGATGTGACGGGTAAAATCCAACTGACCCCTGTGGCGATCAAGGAAGGGGCCGCACTGGCCGCCACCCAGTTCAATGATACGCCCACATTGGTCAATTATGAAAATATTCCGACGGCTGTTTTTTCGCAACCTTCCCTTGGCACCATTGGCATGACCGAAACACAGGCTGTGGAGAAATTCGGTGATGATATTCAGGTTTTCAAGTCTGAATACAGGTCTATGAAATTCACGCTCAGTGGACGGCCTGAACGGTCGCTGATGAAGATGATCATTCAGAAATCCACCGATAAAGTGATCGGTGTTCATATCATTGGGCCGGATTCCGCTGAAATCGTTCAGGGGATTGCCATTGCCATGAAATGCGGGGCCACAAAGGCACAGTTCGATGCCACTGTCGCGGTTCATCCGACATCGGCAGAAGAATTTGTTCTGATGAAATAATATTTTATTGAAACTGTATTCTTTGGAAGAAATTACCTTTTGGCGGTTGTTTTCTCTGGTGTTGCCCGGTGAAGGGTCTTATATGGTGCTTTAATCAAGTTAAAAATGGATGGAATTATGAGTAAGACCTGGACACCCGGCAGTTGGCGCACAAAAGCAATCCGGCAGGTGCCAAAATATGCGGATCAGGCAGAGCTGGAAAAAGTGGAAGCAGAACTGGCCATATGCCCGCCGCTGGTTTTTGCCGGTGAGGCAAGACGCCTGACGGCGCAGTTGGGACAGGTTGCCCAAGGCAAGGCTTTTTTACTGCAGGGCGGTGACTGTGCGGAAAGTTTTGGCGAATTCCATGCGGATAATATCCGGGATACTTTCCGGGTCCTGCTGCAGATGTCCGTGGCGATGACTTTTGCCGCCGCCTGTCCGGTGATCAAGGTTGGCCGCATGGCGGGTCAGTTCGCCAAGCCGCGTAGCGGTGATTTCGAGACCGTTGACGGGGTGGAACTGCCCAGTTACCGGGGCGATATTATCAATGGACTGGAATTTACCGCAGAATCGCGTATTCCCGATCCGAAACGTATGCTCCGGGCCTACAGCCAGTCGGCATCAACCTTGAATCTGCTCCGGGCCTTTGCCCAGGGCGGCTATGCCAATCTGCATAAGGTGCATCAATGGAATCTGGAATTTGTCCAGAATAGTCCGGCGGCGGACAAATATGCCGACATGGCTAATCGTATTGACGAAGCTCTTGGCTTTATGCGGGCCTGCGGTGTGGATGCGGATGCCCGTGAAATCAGCAGCACAGATTTCTATACCTCCCATGAGGCTCTTCTGCTGTGGTATGAGGAAGCCCTGACCCGGGTGGATAGCACCACGGGGCGCTGGTATGACACCTCTGGTCATATGTTATGGGTTGGTGACCGTACCCGTATTCTGGATGAGGCCCATATTGAATTCCTGTCCGGTATCGGCAACCCGCTTGGGGTCAAGGTCGGGCCGACAACGGATATGGATGACTTGATTCGCATTCTGGACAAGCTTAATCCCCGGAATGAGGCGGGACGGATCACTTTAATCTGTCGCATGGGGGCCGATCTTCTGGAAGAAAAACTGCCCCCCGTCATCCGCCGAATTGTGGCAGAGGGTTGTCAGGTTGTGTGGTCTTCTGACCCCATGCATGGCAATACCATCAAGTCTTCAACCGGGTTTAAAACCCGGCCTTTTGATCAGGTTCTGGCGGAAATACGCCGTTTTTTCCGGGTACACCGGACCGAAGGAACCTATGCCGGCGGGGTGCATGTTGAAATGACGGGGCAGGATGTGACGGAATGTACAGGCGGCGCCGAGGCAATCACCGATGAAAAGCTTGCCGATCGTTACCGCACTTTCTGTGATCCCCGGCTAAATGCCAGCCAGTCACTTGAGCTTGCCTTTTTGATCGCAGAAAGTCTAAAAGAGGAACGTCAGGCTCTCGCACAGCAAGTACGGACTGAAACCGTGCAGGCCTAAAGAGATTAGGGACTATGGATCAGTTGAAAATTGCACTTGTGAGTCTGAACCCGACCGTGGGGGACCTTTCGGGCAATTATGACAAGATCATTGCCGCCCGCACCGCTGCCGGAGCGTCTGATCTGGTTGTTTATAATGAGCTTTGTCTGATTGGTTATCCGCCGGAGGATATCGTCCTGAAAGGTGCTTTCCAGAAGGCCGCCATGGACAGGGTCGCCCAATTGGCCGCCGTTACCGCAGACGGTGGCCCGGCCATGTTAATCGGTTCCTGCTGGCGGGAGGGTGGTCAGCTCTATAATTCCTCAATTCTTCTGGATAATGGCAAAATTGCCGCCATCCGTCATAAGGTTGATCTGCCCAATTACGGCGTTTTTGATGAAAAGCGTGTTTTTACCAGTGGCCCCCTGCCGGACCCGGTGAATTTCAGGGGGGTGAAGCTGGGCATCATGACCTGTGAAGACATGTGGTATGCCACCATTCCGGGCCATTTGGCGGACAAAGGGGCAGAAATTCTCATAGCCCCCCATTGCTCCCCCTTTGAAATGGGGAAACCGCAGGGGCGGATCAAAATAGCGCAGGGCAGGGTCAGGGAAACCGGCCTGCCGCTGATTTATGTGAACCAGTTTGGCGGGCAGGATGAGCTGGTTTTTGACGGCGGCAGTTTTACCCTTGGCAAGGGTGGTGATCTGGTGCAGCGCTCGGCAGGCTGGTCTGAGACGACCAGCCATACGAAATGGGTGCGGCAGGACGGCGTGATGCGGTGTCTGGCCACGGATATTCATGACGTGCCGCAAGGCCATGCCGCCATTTATCAGGCCATGATCACCGGGTTAAAGGATTATGTTCAGAAAAATCATTTTCCCGGTGTGGTGATCGGCATGTCCGGCGGCATAGACAGCGCCATCACCGCCATTGTGGCGGTGGATGCTCTGGGGGCGGAAAATGTCCACCTTGTGATGATGCCGTCAAAATATACCAGCGAGGAAAGCCTGCGGGATGCCGCCCTGTGTGCGGACTGGATCGGCGCCCGCATAGACAATATCCCCATAGAACCGGCGGTGCAGGCTTTTGATAAAATGCTTGCCGGGCAATTTGCGGGCACAGAAGACGATACCACCGAAGAAAATCTGCAATCCCGAACCCGTGCGGTCCTTCTGATGGCGATCAGCAACAAGTTCGGATATATGCTGCTGACCACGGGCAACAAGTCGGAAATGTCGGTGGGTTATGCCACATTATACGGTGATATGTGTGGAGGTTATTCGGTGATAAAAGACCTCTATAAAACCGATGTTTTTGCCATCAGCGAATGGCGCAATGAAAACCATCCCACAGGTGCCTTGGGACCAAAGGGTCAGGTCATGCCTGAAAATATCATCACCAAACCGCCCACAGCGGAACTTAAACCCGACCAGAAGGATGAAGACAGCCTGCCGCCTTATGAATTGCTGGATGATATTCTGGAATGCCTGGTCGAGAAGGAAATGACCGTTAAGGACATCGTGGCAAGGGGGCATGCCATTGAGACTGTTGCACGTATAGAACATCTGCTGTATATCGCAGAGTATAAAAGGCGTCAGGCCCCACCCGGTGTTAAATTAACCCGCCGCAATTTTGGTCGTGACCGTCGTTACCCGATTACCAACGGTTTTCGCAATGCCCGATTATAAATGAGATAACAGATGACAAAAGCTGTAAAAGTCCGCTTTGCCCCCAGCCCCACCGGACTGCTCCATGTGGGCAATATCCGCACCGCCCTTGTGAACTGGCTGTTTTGCCGCCAGATGGGCGGAAGTTTCCTTCTGCGTCTTGATGATACGGATGTGGTACGCTCGACACAGGCATTTGCCGAGGCCATTGAGCGGGATCTCACATGGCTTGGGCTTGACTGGGACGCGACTGCGCGTCAGTCAGACCGTATTGAGCGATATAATCAGGTTGTTGAAAAACTGAAAACAGGTGGCCGCCTCTATCCCTGTTATGAAACGGGTCTGGAACTGGATCTGAAGCGTAAAATCCAGTTGGGGCAGGGCAAGCCACCGGTTTATGACCGGGCGGGACTAAAGCTGACTGATGCGGAAGTTGCGGCTTATGAGAAACAGGGTCGTAAAGCCCACTGGCGGTTCAAGCTTAATCTGCCAGCGCGTGTTGAATGGAATGATCTGGTCAAAGGCCCTTTGAGTTTTGATCTTGCCGCCCTCAGTGATCCAATCCTGATTCGGGAAAATGGTAGTTTCCTCTATACCCTGCCATCGGTGGTGGATGATATTGATTTTGGCATCAGCCACATCATGCGCGGTGAGGACCATGCCGCCAACAGTGCGGTTCAGACCCAGCTTTTTGAGGCCTTGGGTGCCGCCGTGCCGCATTTTGCCCATTTCTCCCTGTTGACGGGGGCCGGAGGCGAGGGCCTGTCAAAACGCCTTGGCACGGCCAGTATTCAGTCTTACCGCGACGAAGGCGGGCTGGAAGCCATGAGCATCAACAGCCTGCTGGCCCGGCTTGGTTCCTCTGAGGCCATAGAGCCAATGATGTCGTTAAAGCCATTGATTTCGGGTTTTGATTTTGCCAAATACAGCCGCTCTACGGCAAAATTTGATCCGAAAGACCTTGAAACTCTCAACGCCAAAATCCTTCATCAGACTGATTTTTCGGTGGTGGCGGACCGTCTGGGTGATGTGGATGAAATTTTATGGAATATTTGCCGCGGGAATATCAATAAACTAAGCGATATGAAGGCCTTGAAAGCAATCGTTAAGGGACCGTTGGTGCCGTTGATAGAAGATCAGGCTTTCACGGCTCAGGCAGCTGATCTTCTGCCCGTTGCCCCGTGGGGCGAAACAACGTGGAAAAGCTGGACCGGTTCCGTCAGGGAAGCGACCGGGGCCAAGGGAAGATCTTTATTCATGCCCCTGCGTCAGGCCATCACCGGCATGGACCACGGCCCGGAAATGGGCTTGTTATTGCCCCTGATTAACCCGGAAATTGTCAGAGCGCGGTTGCAGGGTAAAACCGCATGAAACTCAGGATATACAATACGCTGACCAGGCGGAAGGAAGACTTCACCCCCCTTAACCCGGATCATGTGACGATCTATGTCTGCGGGCCGACGGTGTATAATTATGCCCATGTGGGCAATGCCCGCCCGGTGGTGGTGTTTGACCTGTTGGTGCGTCTGCTGCGTCATGATTACAAACGCGTCACCTATGCCCGTAATATTACCGATATTGATGACAAGATTATTGAAGCATCACAGGAAAGCGGTGTCTCTATTTCGCAAATTACCGAAAAATACGCCCGTATTTATGAAGCGGATATGGCCGCTCTCAATGCCGGACCGCCGGACTTAACCCCCAAGGCCACCGATTATATTGATCAGATGATCGCAATGACAGGCACCCTGATTGACAAGGGTTATGCTTATAAGAAAGACGGCCATGCATTGTTTTCCGTGCCGAGCATGTCCAATTACGGCGAGCTGTCCGGTCGCAAACTGGATGAGATGATTGCTGGCGCGCGGGTTGATGTGGCGTCCTATAAAAAAGATGCCGCGGATTTTATCCTGTGGAAACCGTCCACGGAGACCCAACCGGGATGGGACAGCCCGTGGGGCCGGGGCCGCCCGGGCTGGCATCTGGAATGTAGTTGCATGATCGAGGATAACTTCGGCGATACCATAGATATTCACGGCGGCGGTCTGGATCTTATTTTCCCCCACCATGAAAATGAAATTGCCCAGAGCCGCTGCGCCCATGGTGGCATCGCGCTGGCTAATTACTGGATGCATAACGGCTATCTGACCGTGGATGGCGAAAAAATGTCCAAATCCTTGGGTAATTTTATCACCGTCCATGATTTGCTGGAAGAATTTCCCGGTAGGGGCGAAGCCATCCGCATGAATTTACTGTCCGCCCATTACCGCCAGCCGGTAGATTTCAGCCACGATGGTATCAGGCAGGCCCAGAAACAACTGGACCGCTGGTATCGCCTCACGGACGGCGTGGATACGGATGGTGTGAAGGTGCCGAATGCTGTTCTGGATGCGCTGCGTGATGACCTGAATACGCCAAAAGCCCTTGCGGAACTGAACAGTCTTGCAAAAAAGGCGGTGAATGATGATGGGGCAGCGAGCCAGCTGAAAGTAGCGGCCAATCTGTTTGGGGTTCTGGAACAGGATGATTGGTTTGATGGTATTGTTGATGACAGCGCACTTTCTGAAATGGCGATCGGAAAATTAATCACAGAACGTGCTGAGGCCAAGAAGAATAAAGACTTTGCCCGTGCCGATGACATCCGCAATCAGCTTTCAGAACAGGGCATATCCCTGCTTGACGGGCCGGAGGGGACAAGTTGGGAAAGGCGATAAGCCTCTTTCTGCCGCTAATACTGTCGTAACAGGCCAACCAGCCGACCCTGTATCCGAACCCGGTCTGCCGGGTAAATCTGGGTTTTAAAGTCCCGGTTTGAGGGCTCCAATGTCACATCGGGGCCTTTTCTGTAGAGAGTTTTCAGGGTGGCTTCTTCCTCGTCAATCAGGGCGACGACAATAGTGCCATTGTCCGCAGTATCACACCGTTGAACAACGATGGTATCGCCGTCCAATATACCCGCCTCAACCATAGAATCGCCATCAATTTCCAGCGCATAATGGCTGCCAAAACCAACCATAGAGGCCGGAACGGGGATATTTTCATATTGTTCCAGAGCCTCAATCGGCGTCCCGGCAGCAATTCTGCCGTGCAGGGGAATATCGACGGTGTTGGGATCTGAAACCACTTCTTTCTTGCCAAAATCAGGCTTGAACAAATTATCCTGGGCCGTATGTTCTTCGCTATCAGGAAGCCGCAAAATTTCCAATGCCCGCGCCCGGTTGGGCAGGCGGCGGATGAACTGCCGTTCTTCCAACGCGCCAATCAGCCGGTGAATTCCTGACTTGGATTTTAAGTTCAGGGCATCTTTCATCTCGTCAAAGGAGGGGGCCACGCCATTTTCCTGAAGCCTTTCATGGATAAAAAGCAATAAATCCCGCTGTTTTCTGGTGAGCATTTTAGGGCCTCCTGACAAAATGTTTCACTATTTGTTTTAGTTATGTTCTATTTATATTCTTTTGTCAAGAGGTGATGTTCACTTAACGCGGTTACACAGGTCGGGATGAAAAGGCCAAAATTTACTTGTCTTGCCTTTTCTCTTTTTGAGCCTTTTTAAATTCTTTTGATTTTCTGTCTCCACCGCGCGGAGTGGGAGAAGTTCGGCGCCCGGTTGCCTGCTCTATTTGTTGTTTAAACCGACTGTCACCCAGCACCCATGATTTTTCGGTAGCATGGCGGATTTCTTCGATTATTTTCTCTGAAATATGATCGTTGAACAGCGCAGCATACGCAGCCTTTCTATCCACATCATTCTTATCCAGGGCCTTATAACAGTTGTGGGGAGAGAGAAGCGCAATATCCTTATCCGTAGCATTACCATGATAGCTGCTCCAAGGGTATTCCGCCGGATGATCCACCATTTCAGCCCGAACCGGGTTGAGTTCAATATATCGGCTCAGCAACAGAAAATAGGCTTCACTGTCAACCAAGGTCGATTTATAACGTCCTTCCCATAACGTGCCGGAACGATGATAGGTCTGATTAATATAGCGCACGTAATAGCGGCCCAGAGCCTGCATCATCTGACTTACCCCCGTCTTGGTGGACGGCGTCAACAGCAGGTGGACATGATTGGTCATCAGGACATAGGCATGTATGGCGACTTGATATTTATCGGCATATTCTTTCAGCTTATCCAGATATACTGCGTAATCCTCATCGGCAAAGAAAGTTGCCTGACGGTTATTGCCGCGCTGCACCACATGTTGAGGAACGTTGGCGAGGTTTAAACGGGCCAGCCGAGCCATGAGTATATCCCCTAATGAGTTAAAATCGGAGGATAACATAGATAGAAATGAAAATCAATTTACTCTGACCCCATCGATTCCCTGACCCCAGGTGAATTCAAGTTGCAAGTGCGCCACCTGTGTTCTTTAGAAAGACCTCGTTTGGCGTCTGATATTTGAGGCATTTTCGGGGTCGATTATTGAGTTTATCCACCGCCACCGCAAGCTGTTTTTCGCTCACGCCGCGCCAATCGATACCTTTGGGGAAATAATGACGTAGCAAACCGTTGGTATTCTCATTGGTGCCGCGCTGCCAAGGGGCGTATGGATCAGCAAAATAGACAGTCATTCTTGTTGCTGCCTCGATTACTTTAAACCCAGCGAACTCCCCACCATTATCAACAGTCAATGTCCTGCGCCACTTAGGCGGAATGTGTCTAAAGGCCCTAATTGTGGCCCCGGTAAAAGTCTCTGCCCGCTTGTCCGTGAGCTTGGCTGCGATGAGCAATCGGCTCTTGCGTTCCACATGGGTGGCAATGCCACCTGTGCCTTTCTCTCCCTCCACCGTATCGCCTTCCCAGTGACCAAAACGTATGCGCCTGGCAATGCTTTCCGGGCGATCATGGATGCTGATCCGGCCCGGAATGAGACCCCGGCACAGGCCGTAAAGCCCTTGTCTTCTGCGCCCTTTATGGTGTCTCAACAAATGCCGATACAGCAGGCCACCCTGAGTGGCATCCCGGTAAATCCACTGATAGATCACTTCGATGCTGAGACGCATTTTACGACTGCGTGGAAAGTCGACTTTCAGACGACCAACAATGGTTGCGGGTGACCAGTCTTCTTGTAAGCGACCCAAAACATAGTCGGTCAATGGCCGGTTTGAGCGTTTCCGGAAGTGGCGCGGCTGTTTGCGCCGGGCCTTTGCTTCCTGATGAGCAGAATCATCTCTGTAGTTGCCGCAAATATGGACATTACGACGCAGTTCTCGGGCGATGCTGCTATGATGACGACCCAGACGGCGACCGATCTCCCGGGCACTGAGATGATATTGGGAAAGAAACATCAGCGTATGACGTTCTTTTGCGTTAAGATGGCTATAGGACATGGTTTGCTCCTTGAATGAATAAGATGTCAGAAACCTCATTCTATCAGTTACGTAAACTATGTCCTACTTTGAACCCCCACTGTCGCACTTGGGAGTGGAATCCGCCCGATTCCCCATCGATTCCTCGATTCCTGCTGACCCCATCGATTCCTGACCCCATCGATTCCCTTAACAGACTGTGCAAAAATCCGGGACCACCTCACTCGTTTAATCTAATGGGGAATGAACCAATTTTAAGAGAATCAATGGGGTCAGAGTCAATTGATTTCCATATTCCCCAAAACTTGACTTTCTTTGGCAAATCCATTTATAGCATCTTATGCGTATATTTGATGGTATCATTAGGGACCGGGGGTCTAAATATTCGGTTTCCGGCGGGCCGTGCAACTCCGCTGTGGAGGCAAAGGCCTTTATCAAACAGCTCTGCCGAAAGAAGAAATTCGCCAAGGCAACCCATAATAGCTGGGCTTTCCTTTATGGGGACCTTCCGCTCAAGAATGACGACGGGGAAGCCGGAGCTGGCATGATCATCATCCGAATGCTTGAGCGGGAAAAATTGCACAATCATATCATTGTGGTCACCCGCTGGTACGGCGGCAAGAATCTGGGCGGTGACCGTTTCCGCCATGTCCAGAACGCCGTACGCCATTATCTGGACAATGCCTTTTAAGGTTGGTTGGAACAATGGAGTCTATAGCAAACATGGACCTTGAACTGAATTCAGGGTGACATTGCCATTCTCTCACTTGAGAAAGTCTTCACTATACTATAATAGGGGCCGTGAAGGAGATCACTTTGGCTGGAACCAACAGTTTGGAAAATGAAATTATTCACGAAGATGGCCCCGCGATCATATTGATCGGGGCGCAGCTTGGTGAGAATATCGGCAAGGCGGTCAGGGCTATGTATAATTTCGGGCTGACTGACCTGCGTTTGGTTAGCCCCCGCGATGGCTGGCCCAATCCGGATGCGGTGCCGGCGGCGGCGGGGGCAGATATTGTGCTGGATAAGGCACAGGTGTATGAGACCACCGCAGAGGCCATTGCCGACCTGAATTATGTTTATGCTACTACCGCCAGACGCCGCGATATGATCAAGACGGTGATCACGCCCCATAAATGTGCAAGCCTCATGCGGTCACATTGTGGTGGGGGGCAGAAATTTGGCTTGCTGTTCGGGCCGGAAAAGGCCGGGCTAAAGAATGATGATGTGGCATTATGTGACGCTATTGTATCTGTGCCGCTTAATCCGGCTTTTGCATCGATAAATCTGGCGCAGGCGGTGATCCTGATGTCTTATGAATGGTTTCAGACCGGCTCTGAGCAGCCGGACCAATATACCCCGCAGCTTGAGACCAGACCCGCATCGTCCGATGACCTGCAAAAGCTGTTTGATCACATGGAGACCGAACTGACAGAGGCCGGGTATTTCCGCCATGATCAGCGCCGCTCCATCATGAAGCGGAACCTGCGTAATATCTTCAAACGCGCTGACCTGACCCATGAAGAAGTCAGCACCCTGCGCGGCGTTATCAAGGCGCTTGCCACCGGCGGCGGACCGGGCTGGCTTGCGGAAAAGGCCGAATTGGCCAAGAAACAGGGTAAATAAATTTCCGAGGCCCATGAAGGGCTGAGGCAAGGCCGACTGGCCGTCCGGGCTAATGCGAGGGAAGCCTAAGCGTGAGCGCCGGCGACTGAGGCCAATTAAAAAACTATGTTGACTTTCCCGTGCCCTTCACTATATTCCGGCCATCGTGAATGACTCGGGTGAAAATCTCGGGTTGCATGGAGTAGGAAATATCTTATTTCATGGCGCTGATTTCAACAATTTAACAGAAGCGATTCTATAAAATGACAAAACGTACACAAGCCAAGTATAAAATTGACCGCCGCATGGGTGAAAACATCTGGGGCCGTCCTAAATCTCCGGTAAATTCCCGCGAATATGGTCCGGGCCAGCATGGTCAGGGGCGTCGCAGCAAACTGTCCGATTACGGGATTCAGTTGCGGGCAAAACAGAAGCTGAAAGGCTATTACGGCGATATTACTGAAAAACAGTTTAAACGCATTTATAAAGATGCCAACAGTATGCGTGGTGACACGGGTGCGTTTCTGGTGGGTCTTCTGGAAAGCCGTCTGGATGCGCTTGTTTACCGGGCTAAATTCGTCCCCACCGTCTTTTCCGCCCGTCAGTTCGTCAATCATGGTCATGTGACTGTGAATGGCAAAAAGGTGAATATCCCTAGCTACCGGGTGAAAGCCGGTGATGTGGTTGAGATTCGTGAAAAATCACGTCAGATCCCCATGGTTCTGCAGGGTATTGCTTCAAACGAACGTGATATTCCTGAATATCTGGCTCTGGAAAATAACGGTACGAAAGTGACTTACCTCAGGGTGCCCGTGCTGGACGAAATTCCTTATCCTGTGCAAATGGAACCAAATCTTATTGTGGAATTCTATTCCCGCTAATATCTGCAATGCTTTTGTAAGCTCTAGAAGAACAATTTGAAAGCCGCCCAGTGTCAAAACCGGACGGCTTTTGGCTGTGGGTCAAATTAAAACAGACAGACTTTAAACATATATCCTGAAAACATCTTTTGTTTGATATGTTTAATAATAATATTTATTGATGCAAATCAATGTTAGATACTGCTCACTTCATTAAAAGTTTCACTTGTAACTATCAACAGGTGGAAACGAAAATGAAAAATACTTTCTTAAAAACGATAAGTGTGACGGTCCTTGTGATTGCTGGCCTGCCTTCTGTATCTATGGCAAAGGAAGCGGGTGATTTCATGATGCGTGGTCGGGCTATCTATGTGGTGCCCAATGAAGATGCGACAACCTCCATCGGCGGAACTGTCGGTATTAACAATGACATCGTGCCGGAACTGGATTTCACTTATTTTGTGACAGATAATATTGGTGTTGAGCTTATTCTTGCTACAAGCAAACATCATGTAACCGCATTGAATACGGCACTTGGTGCCTCTGCGTCACTGGGCAGCGTCATGCTTTTGCCACCAACGCTCACATTGCAATATCACTTTACACCGAAAAGTAACTTAAGTCCGTATGTTGGCGCGGGGGTGAATTATACATTTTATTATGACGAGAGCGCACCCGGCGGCACCATCGCTGACATTGACTATAATGATGGATTTGGGCTTCTCCTGCAGGCTGGATTTGACTTCAAAATTGATGACAAATGGTCTTTTAATGTTGATGTGAAAAGGGTCTGGCTGAATACGGATGTTAAGATTAACGGCGGTGCCGTCACGGCGGATGTTGATATTGACCCCTGGATATTTGGTGTTGGCTTTGGCTATACTTTCTAGGGTCCGAGGATGATGAAGATCAGGGCGTTGGCGACCCATATATATCGCTAACGCCGTTGACAATTACTTCCCGTAATTATTTTTCCGGTTCCATAAACCTGTGAAGATGGACGACGACATATTTTGTCAGGGCGTCGTCCACATTGGCGTGACTTGCCCCTTTCCAGGCTTCATAGGCTTTTTTATAGTTGGGGAAAATTCCGATAATATCCAGATTTTCCGCATCACTAAAATCCAGAGTTTGAGGGTTATTGACTTTTCCACCAAATACCAGGTGCAACAGAGTATCAGCCATTTTCTTAATCTTTCGAATCAAAAAAACCGCCACAAACCCTTTGATGGGTTCAGTTGTTACGGTTTTTTCAGGTTATCACATAATTTATTTCATAACATATCGCCAAAGAGCATAAAGGTCAATTAAGCCCGCTTAGTGATTCTGTTGTTGCTTGATTTATTCCGCATTATTATTTTCTGCCACCAGTGTCGGGCCGTCAACAATGGCCTGCATAAAACTGATCAAACCGGATATACCGCTTTCAGTAATTCTGGAAGAGAAGTCGTCCCGCTGGGTACGGACCATGCTGATGCCTTCTATTTTCACATCAATAATTTTATAGACGTGACTGGCATCTTCATCTTTTTTATTTGGCCGGACACGCCAGTCAACATCAAATGTTTTATTGTCAGAGCTGATCACTTTTGTCCTGACATACATATCCCGTTTGCCATTGGGCAGGACTTTTCCCACGCGCACTTCCTGAGTATTCAGTTTGGTGAGGCGACTGGTATAAACCTTGACCAGATATTCAGGGAGCAGGGCATAATAATTTTTCAGATTTTCGGGAGAGGCTTTTTTCCGGTACCGGCCCAGAGAAATTTTCCCGATATAGTCCACATTGAAGCCTTCCGACAGAATCTTGGTAAAACGACTTTCCTGATCCGCCAGAGAAGCGTCGTCCTGCTTTAGGCTGGTCAGGGCCTTGTCCGCAAGATGCTGAATGAATTCAGCCACTTCCTGCTGTATGGCGGGATCTTCATTGATATTCTCTGCCCGAAGATTTTCGCTCCACAAAAGGGCAATTAACAGAAGGATTGTTGAAAATATGGCCATAAACAGTTGTCTGGCCAATCTTTCAGGGTTCAGGGGCAAGATGCCTATTCTGGTATTTTCTTCCATTTCCATTACCATTCTTTCAAGCGTGTCCTAATGTATAGTCTCTAATTTATGACGTTTCGGTTAACAGGTAAAATCATAAATATGTTACCTTTGCGTGTGCGGGCCCAAGCGGAATGGGCTATATTTATGAATTTAGAGTCAAATATTCAAGGGCCGTAAAGACATATTATACAAAAAAGCACCGGAATCCTAAGACACCGGTGCTTTTATAATATTTCATAAAAACTACTGTAGCGTTTTCAGGTAAGCAATAATATCAGCCCGTTGTTTGTCTTTTTTAAGGCCTGCGAAAGTCATTTTTGTTTTCTTGACCAATGCTCTTGGTTTGGTCAGATAAGTATCCAGAGTGGCTTCATCCCATGTCAGGCCGGAGGCGATCATGGCTTTGGAATATTTATAACCTTCTCTCTGGGCGGCTTTCTTGCCGACAATACCAAACAGGTTTGGACCAACACGGTTTTTACCGCCTTCATCTGCGGTATGACAGGCTTTGCATTTTTTGAAAACCTTCAGCCCTTTTACCGCGTCACCCTCGGCGAATGAAGTCATTGAGAATGATAGAGCCGTTATGGCGGATATTGACAATATTAAAAAAATACGTTTCATGAATAATTCCTTTATAATAATCGGATAATTCCCCCATCTTGTAACGAATCACGAGGAGAATTCAAGCTTTCTTTGGTTTGGCACGGTAATATTATTTAATAATGGCAAAAATATGTATTTCAACGAAGGGGAGACAAATAGTCTCCCCTTCGTTGATTATTAATTGCTTGTTTCAAGGGCTTCCACTTCCCGGTTGGAGGTGATTTCACCACTTTTAATCTTGTCGGTAAAAGACGTCAGGCATTGTCGGACAACAGGGGCAAGGACAAATACGCCAATCAGATTGGGGATTGCCATGGAGAAATTGGCCGCATCAGAAAAATCAACGATTTCTGCAAGGCTCATGGTGGAGCCGATAACGGTCACAGAGCAGAAGATTAACTTATAGGTAAGTTCCATGGTTTTGCTTTCTCCAAACAGGAATGTCCATGCTTTCAATCCGTAATAGGACCATGTGATCATGGTGGAAAAGGCGAACAGCAAAACGGCAACCGCCAATATATACGGAAACCAGGAAAACATTGTTTCAAAGGCTTTCGACGTCAGCATGACCCCTTCAAAGGTGGAACCGCCTTCGCCCGGGGTATAGACTTGGGTGATGACAATGACCAATGCGGTCATTGTGCAGACAACCACGGTATCAATGAAAGGCTCCAGCAGGGATACCAGGCCTTCTGTGGCTGGCTCGCTGGTTTTTACTGCAGAATGGGCGATAGGGGCCGAACCAATTCCGGCTTCATTGGAGAAAGTGGCCCGGCGCATACCCTGTATCATCACACCGATGATGCCGCCATATCCGGCTTCCGGTGTGAAGGCACCATCTATGATTGCCATAAAGGCGTCCGGGATACGTTCATAAAAACCAAAAAGAATGGCGGTTGCAGCGACCAGATAAAGCACACACATTGTCGGAACCAGCTTGGCGGTAACACTGGCGATGGATTTAATGCCGCCAATGATGACAAAACCGACGATGGTGGCAACGACAAGGCCAAGAACCCAGCGGTAATTTTCCAGAACACCATTGGTGCCGGGAAGCTGTGAGATAAAGTCCGAGGTTAAGCCTATCTGAAAGATATTGCCGCCGCCAAAGGAGGCAAAGATACAGCAGATGGAGAAGAAGACTGCCAGAACCATGCCAAATTTAGGCATACCACGCTCGGCAAAGCCATGTTTCAGATAATACATGGGGCCACCGGAAACGGAGCCGTCTTCGTGGACTTCGCGGTATTTCACCCCCAGCGTACATTCGGCGAACTTGGTTGACATGCCCAGAAGGCCTACAATAATCATCCAGAATGTGGCACCGGGGCCACCAAGGCTGATGGCCACAGCTACCCCGCCGATATTGCCAAGGCCGACAGTGCCGGACAGGGCCGCAGACAAGGCCTGAAAGTGGGTAACTTCGCCGGCATCCTCTTTACGGGTATAATCACCGCGAACGATTTTCAGGGCCGTCTTGAAGCCATGGAAATTAATGAATTTAAAATATATGGTGCAGAATATGCCGCCGGCCGCCAGCCATAAAACAATGATAGGCATATTTTGTCCCATTATTTCAATGGGGGTAAATACAATTGTAGAATAAAGGCTGGTGAAAGGCTGGATGAATTCATTGAGGGCTTTATCAATTTCCTTCATATCGAACGCATGAGCCGATGCGGGAATAAACAGGACAAGCACAGCCACGCTGATGAAGATTCTTTTTAGTCTGGTAATCATAAATATCCCCTGAAAATTACGGATAATGCAGAAATATAATCATTTTTTTCAATTATGTTAATTCTTATAGCGTAAATTAACGACAGTTTAACCTCTTTTATGAAAAATAGGACATCGAAATATACCTGCTCAGGCTCTTTTGTGCCTTATCGCGGGGGGTACTGGCAGATGCCTGACCGTAATCTGTTTAAAATTAAAGGCAATGGATTCAATGACTGATAATTTAACAAGCTCGGATATACAATCATTACTGACTAATCCCACAGCAGAGAACCGTGCGGAAGCTGCCATAAAAGTCAGCAATAAATTTAACACTGGAAAACTGAGCGACAGCGAACGTAAAATCGCCGAGGATATTTTCAAGATTATGGTGAAGGATGCGGAAGTGCGCGTCCGAACCGCCCTGTCTGAAAGTCTGAAGAATAACCCCGATGTTCCCCATGATGTTGCTGTTTCCCTGGCCAATGATGTGGTTGGTGTGGCAGGACCCATGCTCGAATTTTCAGAAGTCCTGACCGATGACGACCTGATGGAAATTGTTAAAAGCAAAGGGGCGGAAGGTCAGATAGCCATAGCGCGCCGGGAAAGCCTGTCGGCCGACCTGACCGACGCCATTGTGGAAAATAGTGATAATGAAGAGGTGATTGCCACTTTGGTCTCTAACGAAGGTGCGACACTTCAGGAAGAAACCATGGGCAAGGTCATGGATAAATTTGGTGAGGCAGAGGCGGTTAGCGATTCGCTTGCCAACCGTGGGCAACTGCCCATCAGTGTTGCCGAACGTTTGGTATCCCTCGTATCTGAAAAAGTGCGGGACCATCTGGTTACCCATCATGAAATGACACCGGATATGGTCATGGACCTGTTTCTGAGTGCGCGGGAGAGAGCAACGGTCAGTCTGCTGGGTGATAACGCGGATGTTATGGATGTGAGAAAGCTGGTGGAACAGCTCCATGACCATGGCCGCCTGACCGAAACATTAATATTCCGGGCTATTTGTATGGGGGATGTGGTGTTCTTTGAGGCGGCTCTTGCCAAACTATGCGGCATTCCGGTGAGCAATGCCTATAAATTGATACATGACCGGGGCGATATGGGTCTTACGGCCATCTACCGGGAATGTAATCTGTCGCCCCAAATGCTGCCGATTGTACTGTCGGCTCTGGATGTGGCAAAGGATATGGAAACCAGCGCCAGTGAGGACCGGGACCGTTTTCAGCAACGGATGCTGGAGCGGATGCTGACCAATTGTGAGGATGATTTTGACCCGGAAAATCTGGATTATTTCATCACCAAACTCGGGTCACCGAAAAAGAATAATCAGGCCGCATGATAGTTCAGGAAGAAAATCTGTCCATGGCCTGAGCCAGGGCCAGATAAACTTTGCCGGTTTCCGAGGAAATCAGGGCCACACTCAAGGTGCTGTAGGTTTTTGAGGTCATGGACTGGGACATAAGATCTTCAAAAATCTGGATATACTCCAACGCATATTTACGGAATTCCGGGTCGGATCTGTATTTTTCACGTATGGCTGCCGTATGTTTCCTGCTGGTCACTTTTTTAAGCCGCCGAATGAAAGTATTTTTGTCGCCATCAACATAGGACTGCCAGACTTTGTCCGGCACATCATGTTCAAAATAGCGGTTGATGTCGATGGACAGGGACTGGAGCTGTTCAATAACCCTGGCTGCCAGAGCTGAGAAATGGTTTCCACTCTTGTCCCGGTTCTTCTGTTCAATGGCTTCGGCATCAATCAGGATACTTTTATTGGAAAGCTGAAGGGCGTTGATAAGCTGCTGGAATTTTTCGGCATGTTCGTCTATTGCCCTATTGGTTTCATCGGCAGCTTCCATGGCACTGGCAGAGGCCATAAAAATACTTTCCGAGGCCTGTTCCAGCTGGTTCGCCACGTCTGAGACGTTGCTTTGTGCCGTTAGGGCTGCCGATGAATTTTCTTTCTCAAGTTCCACCAGTTTTTCAGTCAGACCATCCAGTCTTGACAGGGTATCCGAACATTGGTTTTCAACAAGTGACGCTGTTCGTAACCAGTTTTCCGACAGGGCGGCGGCCTGTTCATCGGTTGCGGTGAACTGATGGCTGACAGTTTCGCCCATTTCCTGAATATTGTGGATGGTATTTTCCGTCTGGTCGCGAATATGGTCAATATGGCTGGACAATTGTTCGGTTTGCTCAACGATGCTGCCGATGATTTCCTGCGCATGTTCCCCGAGAGAACCGGTCTGCTCTTTCAGATTCTGCAGTGAGTTGTCCAGATATTCCGCCACTTCGGAAAGACTTTTGACGAGATCATCATGCCGGGATTTAAGTTGAACTTCAGAATGGTCAATCCGGGAACGAAATTGTTCGGTCAAATGTTCAAATGAATCATAATGTTCGTTCATTCGTCCGGTATTTTCGCTCAGGCTTTCCGTGGTCATCCTGACGGCCTCATCCACCCGCCTTGACTGGGATTCCAGTGATGAAACAGTCTCTTCCAGCTTATCGGTGAATTCACTTGTCTGATCTGTGATAAGATCGCGGGTTTCTGCAAGTTTACCGGACATGGCATCCGCTTGAATCTGGAATGCTTCGCCGCTTTCTGTTGTCAGCGCCAGTGCTTCTGCCGCAACCGTTGACAGGTTGGTACTTTGGGCCAGAAGGGTGGCAGTAATTTTTGTCGATTCTTCCGATGTTTTCTGGCTTAATTCGGCAATGACGGTGGATTGTTTATCCATTTTATCGCATATCTGGTCAGCATCACGGGAAAGTCCGGTCAGGGTCTCGGTCAGGGCGGTCTGTTTTTCCGAGAGGGTCTGGCTGATGTTTTCCAGCCTGTTTTCCGAGGCATCACAGTTTTCGGATATTTCCTGCGA
>NVTJ01000167.1 GCA_002401545.1 Alphaproteobacteria bacterium | reverse complement strand
CCCGACAAGCTGGTGCCCGGTCAGGATGAGGTCCTGCCCCGCCAGCAAACCTGCCACCAGGTCCGCAAGCGACCGGATCTGTCCGCCACCCCGGTTCCCTGACCAGATATGGATGTCCATAAGATGCTCCTGTCCGGTAAAATCCTTTGCCGACCAGTCCCGCATATTGCCCTCACCAATGGTAAGATACGGCAGGCTTTGCCCCTCCGGGGCCGGATCATAGATACCGGAAATCTGCCCCATCAGAATGCTGTCCCCGGCAAGCCTGTCGTGGATTGCCTGCCACAGGGCTTGTGTGCTGAATATTGTCATATCAATTATCTTTCTAAAAGACGGGTCAATTATCTTTCAAGGACGCTGGAAAATGTCACCCTGACCTCTGCCGCTGCCGGCGTGAGGAAAGGTCGCGCAGGCTGATTGACCGTGCCGAATTCCACATAACGGGCATAGGATTTATCGGTAAGAACCCGCATCCCGCCCTCAGGGTCTTTTTCAGCTCGAATGGACTGCGCCAAGGGGCTGTTGCCTTTGGGTTTTTTCAGATTTCGCATCACACGCGACCGTGCGCCGATAACGATCTGCTCCGCCAAATTCTCAACCATCCGGGCCAGTTCTGCTTCATAGCGGGTCATTGTTTGTGATAATTTCAAGTCATTCATCAGGGACGGTCCTCTATGATCTTAAATTCCAGAATACGCTTGCGGTTATCGGGATTAAGCCGGCTGACGACCCGGTATGACAGCCCCTGCCACAGGATATTCCGGGTCGCCAGAAGTTTATCCTGATGGCGCACCCGGACCCTGTATGTTTCTGCAAAATGATTTTGCCGTGCCGCCTGAGTAATATCAGCGGATATGGCCGTAATCTCTGCCCAGACTATGGCAATTTCCTGCCAGATTTCCTGCTGTTCCCCGGCGGATGTCGGAGTCAGGACCTGAGCGCGGCAAGTGATTTTCTGGTGCATGTTTCTGGTCATCACAGAGATACCCGCCGGTAAGGCTGCCACAATTTTTCTGCCATGAGAACAGCCTGATTTTCGCCATTATCATAGGCCGCTGTAACCCAATGAAGCACCCCAAGGCGAATGTCATGGGGCACATCATTCCAATCCTCCCCAAACCCCGCGCTGACGGTAATTCTAATTCCCG
Organism: Alphaproteobacteria bacterium; assembly: GCA_002401545.1. Classification (GTDB taxonomy): domain Bacteria; phylum Pseudomonadota; class Alphaproteobacteria; order Sphingomonadales; family Emcibacteraceae; genus Paremcibacter. The sequence continues at coordinate 5,027 of NVTJ01000167.1, read as the reverse complement.
CCACAGCTATTTCAGGGTCCGGCCACAGGTAGCCTGTCTGAGGCACTATTTTTGCCCGGTAAGAAACATTGTCCAGAAGGTAATTACCCGCATCTATCTCCTGAAAATTATCTGCACTCCAATATTCAATTTTGTCTATGGACAGCAGGGGGGATAACGGCATCTCTACCACGCTCCCACCCCAGTTATTTAAAGTCAACTGCCATTGCTGCCTGATCAGTTTCCGCCCGGTGAAACTTTCACAGGCCTCTGTGGCCGCCCGGATATAGGAGGCAATCAGGGCGTCCTCATCCCGGTGGGAAACTTTAAGAAAATCCCTTGCCTCGGATAATAACACCGGAAGCTGCGTGGCAGATAGAATAAGCTGTGTTTTCATTTTTCTTCCACTCTGATGGTTATGGACCTCTCATCAGTCCGGCCCTGATCTGTGGTAATCCGGTTGGTCAGTTGATATATTTTTCCGGCAATGCCACCAGTGATAAAAACTGTCGCCACACCGGATACGGGCAGGGGAATATTATCAACGGCCAAATCATTTGACGCTCCCTGAGGTAAAATTAACCAGCTACTTGCCGTAATCTGTTCCCCGCTCAGCAGATAGCTCCCCGACCAGTCAATAACATAATCAAGAGTCGCATCCGGATCTTTCAGGAATTGTTCGCTCATAGGCTTGGGTCCGCGATTTCAATATCCCAGGCCCCAAGGGTCAATGAACTTCCAGATGTCAGACCAAGTGCCGTGCTGGTGGTCACATAAAGCAGGACGCTGCCAACCGTATCCAGCAGGGCCACATGGTCAGCAGTACCGGTGTTATCCACGGTGATCCCTGATTTACCGGCAACCGCAACCTTGCGGCCATTGACATCACCGTTGGAAACAGTGAAATCTGTACCCGTCATGGCAACATCAGCCAGAAAATTCGCGCCGCCCACATTCGCTGCGACAAAATTCACCGGTTCCCCGGCACAGGCCGTCATAAGATTGCATTTATTTTTAATTTCATTCAGAGCCGCATCAAGTATGCTGTCGTCTACTTTCTTTCCCATAATTAAATCCTTAATGTTCGATTGTTGGTTGGTTGTATGGTTTTGTCACCGCGCGTTGGCGAAAAATTCCGGTTTTCCCGTTCTGCCTTATGGGTTCTGCCGGAGTTTGGTGAGAAGGCTGTGGGGTTAAATAACCCTGCCACATCACTGCTTAAGCCATGGGTTGCATTCTGGATGACCAAGGCCTGAAGCTGCGCAAGGATGACCTCATCACTTGTTACAGCATGTATATTGTCCCTTATGGTCAAGGCCTGCGCCAGAGACAATATCAAACTGTCGCTGCCTACATTATGCTGGCTATTGGTATTGGTGAGGGTCTGTCCTTGTGAAATTATTAAACTATCCGCAGCATGTGAATGTCGCCCCCTGGAAACAATCAGATTTTGGATCTGAGATAAATTAACCATATCAGAAGATACGGTGTGCCCCATGTCCTGAATGCTGACCGATACGCCAAGGCCTGAAACCACGTTGCCGCTTGTGATACTGTGGCTTGCTTCCATGGAGTTCAGGGTATGAACTTGTGCCAGCAAGATATCGTCAGAGGTTAATCCATGCTGCCCGTCATTGACCGTGAGTGTCGTCCCACCGCCCACCGCTTCCGGCGTTCCTGCGCTGGCAAATGCGGCCGGGTCATTCTGGTTGGCGTATTCGGTTGCTATCCAATCTGGTGTTCTTGCGGTTTTCCAGACAACAACTTGAGCAATATCACCATTAAAATCCTGCGATGTTGCCCCAAACCCGCCTATATAGAATCCGCTAAAAGGCCCGGCTGAACCTGTGCCGGTGCTTGTGCCAGCAGACGCGCCATTTGTGTGAAGTTCGTGGTTATTACCAGACCGGGTCGTAAAACTATTATGTACCCACGTATTTGCTAACGCCTCTGAGTTATTATTAATAATAATCAAGCCAAGGTCTCGCCAGACAACCAGCCCCCCATCACCTCCTAAACTATCCATAGGATATATTACCAGATCATCCCCCCCTTCCCACGACAATACGGCAAAGGGGTTTCCATACGATGCTCTACGAGATATTACCGATACGGTAGTATCATACGAAAGAGGAATATCACGTAGCGATGCATCACTATTTGATAACCTGTCATTACCCCCAAATGAATTGGCTTGGCCAAATGGACCGGATATATTGGTTAAACTCCCGGCAAGGCTTAAAGTATGATTGCCCGTATGGTCAACCGGGGCGGCATCCTCCATAAGAACAGCTATCTCTGAACTCGACCAAACCGCATGGCGACCAAAGGCGGCGGTGGCATCGGGCTGAACCTCTCCGGTTTTTTTATACCAGACGTAAATATCTTTTGCCGCCCCGGTATTAAGGGTCGGCAGCTTTGCCCATATCTCCACGTCAGGCATGCCGCCGGTAACGAAAACAATAACATCAAGGGCAAGTTGAATAGTCCCTGCGCTATCCTCGGAAAAGCGCACATCGCCACCACCGTTAAGGGCAGAATTTGCCCCGCCGTCAAGCATTTCTGCTGGCAGGTTGTCTTCGGTGATGAGAATGGGAAAATCGCTGTTGCTTCCTGAAATCCCGGCATCAGGGATGGTTATTTTAGCTTTACGTGTCCAGCCGGTGGGGAAAACCATGTCCTGTCCATTTCTTTCATTAAAAAAAGAGGGCGACCAATACAGCCGCCCCCATAGTTTGCAGGAGGAATTCCCGGTCTACAGAGCGAACTGCAGTAGCTTGATGGCCTGATCATTGGTCACCGCCCCGCCCACGCGCTTTGTGGTATAAAAATGCACATAAGGCTTGTTGGAATAGGGGTCGCGCAGAATGCGGGTGCCCATACGGTCGGTGACGGTATAGGCCCGTTTCATATTGGCAAAACACACCGACAGTGAAGACGTGACGCGCGCAGGCATATCCGCAACTTCTACCACAGGATAACCCAGTAATGTTGAGGACACGCCGCTTTCAAGGCCGGGACGCCAGAGGTAATTGCCGTCAACATCCTTGAATTTACGTATTTCAGCGAGAAGACTGGTATTCATGTAAAATTTGGCATCACCCCGGTAGCCTGACTTCATGGCATGGATAAGATCCACCAGAATGTCTGAGGGGTCCGAGGCCGCCCAATCCCCGGCAACGCCGGTTTTCAAGGCCTGAATTTCACCAAATGTGCGACTGTCATCAGCAGCCGCGCTGACAGTATATTGCAGGAAACCTTTGGGTTTGTTGGTGCCGCTGCCATTGACAAAGGCGTCATTTTCCTGATAGGAAAATTCCTCGGCCAGTTCTTCGGACAGCCATTTTTCAACGTTAAAATTGGCATCATCCAGCATGGTCTGGGTCGCCGCCGGATTGGCGTAAATCTCCCCCAGTGGCGGGATAATTTCCTGTAATATGGGTGTATTGGTTTCCACCCGTGTGCCGGTTTCAGAAATCCAGCCGGAGGTAATCCCGCCCACATTAACCAGCTTTTTATAGGTTGAAGAGCCGATGGCAATCACGTGGGCTTCTGCCCGGATCGGCGATAAATCCCGCAGCCGTTTTTCAATCAAATGGTCCAGTTCTTCAGGCACCGCAAAACCACCGTCGGTATCAACTATGGTGCTGAGGGCCTTCTCATCCAGTTTCAACTCATGCCCTTTACGAATGAAACCATCAAAAAACTGACGCTTTTTTTCAAGTCTGGCCGCATCCATATCCATTTTCGCCGACAGATTTGGGCGGTTTGATGCCGCATGCAGGCCGTTCGCTTTTGTCTGGAGCTTATCCAGTTCTTTGCCCATACGGCTAAGTTTTTCTTCTGTCAGGATATCTGCCTGTCCTTTGCTTTCAATTTCCGCCAGTCTTTCATCATTGGCGGACTTGAAAGTTTCAAAAGAACGGGTCAGGTTTTCCAACGCTTCTTTGGTTTCCAATGTCATTTATGTTTTCCTTTGTAGATTTCCAGCCGCATCATTACGGCAGGGTGGCGCCATGAGCGCGGTTAAATGCCGAAGACCGGCTACGAATGCGGTCTCGTCCACCGCAAAGTTAGAATCTGGGATAAAATCTGTTTTGAAAGATGAAATACGGGCCTGTTCATTCATGGGAAATGTCACCAGAGATATTTCCCACAAGTCAAGCTGGCTGAGTATGCGCACCCCATCCGTACGCTCTTTTGATTTCAGGGTATGAAAGCCGATGGACAGGCCGTCCAAAGCGCCGGCACCTAAAAGCTGATAAGCTTCCCGCGCCCGTTCCACATCCAGGATCAGCCGCCCCCGCACATAAAGCCCTTTGGCGTCCTCATAAATCTCATCCAGAATGCCAACCGGTTCTTTCGGGTCATGCTGCCAGAGAAATTTAATGCCCTTGGCTCCCCGGTCCAGAAGGGACCTCTTGAAAGCACCGGGCAGGATCAGGTCATTACCCCGGTCCACCATATTGAATACACTGGCATAGCCCTCGAAATGGCCAATTTTGTTATCTGTTTCATGTAATATCATTCACTGTCCAAATGTTTGTCCAAGCTGTAACAGCTTGAATTTGACCGCAAGCCCCAGAAGCAGAGCAGAAAAAAACATACGCATGATCCAGCGGACAACGGCCTGACGGGCGGTTTTCTTACTATCGCGCCAACTGTCGAGCAGGGCGCGAAGTTCCGAAATATCCGCCCCGGCCTCCTCATCACTCAGGCCCAGTTTGGCCAGGGCGCGCCCCGCCCCCTCTTCCGAAGCCTGTGCGACCAGAAAATAGATATTTTCGTCCGATACTCTGGCGTCTTTCGCCTGATCTTGCTTAATTTGGCGCACCGCCTGGAACAGGCCGGATCCTATTCTCATTCGAGGCTGTCGCCGCCACTGATGGCCCCAAGGCCAACCGCCGCACGCTTTTCATTAGGGGTGAGGAAATCCGCCCGGCCAATCCTCTGCCACAGGGCCAGCCTGTCGTGGCTGAGGGCCGGAATGGCGTCAAGGTCATATTCAAGCCGCAGGTCATCATCAAAATGGGGGGCCAGCCAGTGGT
>NVTJ01000166.1 GCA_002401545.1 Alphaproteobacteria bacterium | reverse complement strand
AGATATACTATTATCCATAGTTAGACATACATATCTGTTTTACTTGTATAAAAATATACTTGTATAAAAATATATTGAAGGTTCTTAATTACATAAGTGTATAAAAAGTGAAATCCATAAATGAAATTCATAGGTTTACACGAATTGAATTCGTCCGGTTCAAGGCATTTAAAAAATTTAAAGTGACTCTCAAGCATTTCAATGTCCTAGTGGGGCCAAATAATGCTGGAAAGTCAACTATTCTGACTGCTTTTCGAATTCTATCAGTAGGAATGCGGCGTGCAGGTAGTCGAAATTCGACATTGGTGGAAGGGCCGCAGGGGTTGGTGCCAGGGCACATTGTAGATATGTCTTCTATCTCAGCCGCCGAAGAAAATATCTTTTATAACTATAAAAATTCTGATGGAGCCGAAATTACTTTTTGGCTTTCAAATAAAAATTCATTAAAATTATTTTTCTCAGAATCAGGAGCGTGTTTCCTTATACCGGACTCTCAAGGTAAAAGATTAGCTAATCCTGCCGCTTTCCGGAAACAATTTAACTGTAAAATTGGTTTTGTACCTATACTTGGGCCAGTTGAACATCATGAACCCCTTTTTGCTAAAGAAGCGGCTAGAAGGGCTCTATTTAACTACAAAGCAGCAAGAAATTTTAGAAATATTTGGTACCACTATCCTGATAAATTTGAAGAATTTCGGGAAATTCTTAAAGATACATGGCCTGGGATGGATATTGAGCCCCCAGAAATGGACACCTATGAAGGCAAAAATCTATTGCATATGTTTTGCCCGGAACGTCGAATCCCAAGGGAATTATTTTGGTCAGGTTTTGGGTTCCAAGTTTGGTGTCAAATGTTGACACATTTGATCCAGTCAAAGGATGCATCTATTTTTTTAATTGACGAGCCCGACATATATCTTCATTCGGAACTTCAACGACAATTGTTGGGTTTGTTACGTAATCTTGGCCCTGACATTTTGATAGCAACACATTCAACAGAAATCATTACGGAAGCAGAATCTAATGAACTTGTGTTGATCAATAAGGAACGCCAATCCTCTCGGCGATTAAGTAATCCATCTCAACTAAGTAAAGTTTTTGATGCCCTTGGTTCCAATACTAACCCAATACTTACACAATTAGCGAAGACAAAGAGAGCGTTATTTGTAGAAGGAAAAGATTTCCAAATTTTTAGTAAATTTGCCAGGAAGTTAGGGGAAGTCGCTGTAGGTAACAGACGCGATTTCGCTGTTGTAGCAGTTGAGGGTTTTAACCCGCTAAAAATCCGTAATCTGAAACAAGGAATAGAAACTGCGCTTGGAGATAAGATAATTACAGCTGCAATATTGGATAGAGATTATCGATCTGATGATGAATGCGGTGTAATAACCAACGAATGCAAGAAATTTTGTGATTTTGTCAGAATTCATAGACGCAAAGAAATTGAAAATTTCTTGCTGGTGCCTGCTGCGATTGATCGTGCCCTAGCAAAAAAGGTTGCTGAAAACATAAAAAGAACAGGAGTAAATAAAGACTATCAGAATCAAGTAGACGAAATATTGAATGAATATGCTGATGGCAAAAAGAGCTCTATTACCTCACAAATTCTTAAAAAATCTCGTTACTTTGCACTATCCAATTCACCAAAACTAGATGAAACTCAGATAAATGAAAAAACGCTGAATACCATTGAACAAGCTTGGAAATGCCCGAGCGAACGTTTGAAGTTAATTTCGGGGAAGGATGCCTTAATTGCTATCAATAATCATGCTCAGGACAAATATGGTGTTTCCCTAACTTCCAATGTGATTATTGAAGCCATGTATGTTAGTGAAATTCCTGAGGAAATGAAGGAATTAATTAATCAATTGGTAGAATTTTCATTAGTTTCTTGATGGTAATTGACAACTAGTGCCGGAGTAAATTAATCAACAAATCAACAAAACTCTACCTTCGGTTTTGCCCCACAGTTAACTGTTAACTTTCTCTGAATGATTTCTGTACTCTATCTTGCTTTGTTTGGTGTTGATGAGAAATATCAGAGAAGGGGGTTGGGCCTTGGTTATCATTGATATTTTGGGTGATGGAGATGCGAAAGCTGTAGAAAAGAGATGCAGGTTTTATGAATCATTCGGTTTTATATCCTTCCCCTCCCGCCGCCTTTGTATGTTTATCCCGACAGGAGTTATTCTGCAGATATGCTGAATCTATAAAACCCACAAAGGAATACCAGAGCAAAAGAGCAGTGGTTTTCTGTGATGGTTTGACAGGGAAGAGAGAGTTTCTTCCCGGCCATCGCGGAGAAATATCATGACGACCACCAATAATTACCACGCAACGCCGTACGACATTTCGGCAACCGGCTTCTACTTCCACAATTTTGAAAACTACGAGGCCAAAGCCCGGAACCACCGTAATGACTATGGTGACCTCATTGAAGAGCTTGAAATCCAATTTATTGATGGTGATAACTACCAACTGTTCAATGCCCTTGGCATCAATCAGGCCAACCTTGAACAATGGTTTGAGGACTTTGAGGATATGCAGGGTACAGACGTGGTGGCCGCGATCTATCTCGCAGAGTATCTGAATGTGGATATGGCTGATATTATGGATAAGCTCGACGGGGTTTCTTTTTATGAGGGTCGGGCAGAAACGTACGCCCAAGATTACCTGAATGATAGCGGCCTTCTGGATGAAGTGCCGGAAAGCTTGAAATATTATATCGACGTTGACGCCTTTGCCCGTGACATGCTTCTTTCCGGCGATATTACCGAGATTGACATCATGGGAACCACTTACGTTTTTTGGGAATGACTGAATCCTTGCCAAGTCGTTATTAACGCCAAAACCCCAGGCTGTAGCCAGAAAATATACCCTCACAGGACAATGCTTGCGACCATCCGCCAGCCATAGAACAAGAGAGAAGTTCTGATGGAGTGATATTCATCCCAAATAGAGAAAGGAGATGGCATGAATGTTAAGTGAGCGGCTAATGCTTCCGATTTATGATAAGAATTGGAAGAGGCGGATAGGTATCAGGTTGGATCGAAAACTTAGGGCCATTGACCCTGTACAGGAGATTAACTCGCACCTTTTACCGAACGACCATCTTGAGGCCCGGCCCCAGTCATTATGGCCGGTGATCTCGTATAGGAGTTTGGTTTGGCCGTTCACACCCATAACGGGTTTCCGCCTCTTAACCATGAGGAGTATAGCAATGTCTTATATCGGTGTCGACCTTCATACCAACTCATTCACCATTTGTCGTCTTTCCGGCGATGGTACGGAGGCTCTTGAAACTTACCCGCTGTGCAAAGCGGATCTGGATAGATTTTGTTATAGCCTGTCGGCGGATGACGAGGTTGCTGTTGAGGCGACCGGCAATTCGGCTTATTTCCGGGATGAGGTTCAGTCCTGCGTTGGGCGTTTTGTCACGGTCAATCCCGGCCAGTTCCAGGTGATCCGCAAGTCAGTTAAGAAAACCGACAAGCACGATGCCCGGGCGCTGGCCCTGTTTCTGTCGAAAGACATGTTGCCGGAAACCCGCCTGAAGTCGGCCACCCACCGGGAACTGGCGTCGATTACCCAGACGCGGGACTTGCTGGTCAAACAACGCACCCGCCTTCTGAACAAGATTCACGGGCTTTATAACGGCCACGGCATCAAGATCAAGAAGGCGAAACTGGGCAGCAAACGGGCTTTGCTGGCGCTGGATATGGCGGTCTTTTCTGATCTGGAGAAACTGGAACTAACCATTGTCCGGGATCAGGCGCTGAGCCTGAGCGCCTCAATCAGGGAGCTGGACCGGCATATTGCCGCCTATGTGGCAACCGTAGAGGGCTATCAGGGGCTGACTAGCATTAAAGGCATTGGCGACCGGTCGGCGGCGGTACTGCTGTCGGCCATTGGCGATGTGGCTGACTTTGAGACGGCGGACAAGCTGGCGGCTTATTTTGGTATTGTACCCCGGGTTAGCCAATCCAATGAAACCGATCACCGGGGCCGGATCACCAAGCGCGGCAACAAGCTGGTGCGAACAACTCTGGTGCAATGCACATTGGTCTCCATCCGCTATTCAGGCTATCTGAACAGTTTCTACCAAAAGATCAAGGCCCGGCGCGGGGCCGGCAAGGCGATCATCGCCACGGCGCGAAAACTACTTAAAATCATCTTCGATACCCTGAAAAACGGCTGGATATTCGAGGACTTTACCAGATTTAAAATAGCGGAAAATCATTTTACCGCTGGACAAACTTCATAGGAAATTATCATGGGTACTATCAATCGCGTAACCATCGTCGGCAACCTGGGCAGTGACCCGGAAGTACGGACAACAAACACCGGGCTCTTGTCGTAAGTTTAAGCGTCGCCACCTCAGACAACTGGACCGACAAGCAAACCGGTGAGAAACGCCAGCGCACCGAATGGCACCGGGTTGTGATCTTCAACCAGGGCCTTGCCAAAATCGCCAGAGATTATCTGAGGAAAGGCGCACAGGTCTACCTCGAAGGCCAGTTGCAAACCCGTAAATGGACCACAGAGGACGGTCAGGACCGTTACAGCACCGAAGTAACCCTCCAGCCCAATCACGGCGTACTGACACTGCTGGGCGGCGGAAAGAGCGAAGATAGTTCAGATCATATATCTGACCAGCACAATGATACAGGCACGCAGTCTGATGAGGCTAATAACTCACAAACCAATGGTATGTCGAACGGCTTTGCAGATGGATCAACCGGTAACGGAACCAGCATGGCCCACGACGACCAAATCCCTTACTGAGGGCTTTAAAAACGAATATTTCCTGAACTCGCCGGGCCACATCGGTCCGGCATTTTTTTCCAGAGAATATATAGGAGACGGACAAATGACAGATACTATAACCATGAGTTTTGATGAATGGGTGGAAGAATTCAAACCTATCCAGAACCATATCGACAAGAACGCTTCCATAGACGGTCTGATGTTTGAAACCTACGGCAAAGAGCTTGAGTTTGTCCGTGCGCAGGACATTAACCACATATGGACATTTATAGAAAGTGACGGGGTCTTCTGCGTTTCTGAAGGCATGCATATCGTAAACCGACTGGGTTACACCATTACAGAAAAACCCTACGCTGAAAACACATTCTATGTCATCGAGGACGACGACTAATTCTCCATCTATATCCATTACAGTTATCACCAGGATACCGGACCAAGTGCCCGGTATTTTTTGCAGGTGGGTCAAATTCAAATGCCAATTCCGGCTTGATTTTAATAAAAAACCAATAAAAGAAGGGAAGGGGATACGGAATTTGCTGCGCAAATAAACCTGTTGATATGATGCCTTTGGCAATGGGGAGGGGCAAGCGTCCCTTCATACGTTATTAAATTAGCCCGGCAACCCTAAAATCAAGGACCGTGTCCTCGCTACGCTGCGGGCCGCACCACGCCGCGATTTTAAGGTCAAGTCCGGCTTGGCTAAGGTCAGGAATGCGAAAGTCACATTCCTGTATTTTCTCTTTTAAACAAAAGCCGGATGCCGGACGAATTGAATGACGTAACCAGTCCTTATTCCCCCTCCCCATGGCCAAAGGCATGGGGGGAGAAGAAAAGAGAAAACATATAGATCACACAGGAAATATACCATGCTTGATATAATCACAGAAACCACAACCGCCCATACCCTTTTTGAACAAACAATATATGCCAAAAGACGCTTCTCCGATGAGCTGGATTATCGACCTTTACCAGATGCTGATACCCTAAGACATGGCCTGTCAGATATCTTTGATGTCATACTGGGTATGTTCACAGACAGCAGACTGGAAGATGACACTCAGGGCATTCTATGGAGCTTTGTAAACAGCTTCCATAGAAAGGTTGAACGTATCCAGAAAGACCTTGACCAGAACGAAGACGCTCAGCAAAAAAGTCAGCGGGAACAGGACGGATCAGAAGTCAAATCCGTTGAGCTTGAAGACCTGATCACCGAAGGCCAAACCCTGCTTGAACAACGGGCAACATTCGAACTGATGCGCGATCATGGCGGCGAACTCTTCGAAGCCAACACCGGCGGCTTGTGGCGTCCAATATCCGGTTCAAAAGTTAATCACATCACCATGACAGCCGCCATGATTGACAGCCGGGATTATATCAAAGCAAAGCAAAGAGCCGAGACACGCGCATTTATTCCTGAGGGAACATTAATAGCTTTCACTGGCGGCACCGACTATCAGGATTATAAAACCATATGGGCTACTCTCGATAAAACAAAAGCCAAACATACCGACATGGTCTTAGCCCACGGCGGCGGCACA